>PWOG01000009.1 GCA_003557565.1 Desulfobulbaceae bacterium | reverse complement strand
GTTACCGGGGCTGGGTCGGCAGTTTTACCCTCAAGGCCTTTGAGCGCTGCATCGCCGCCACCGGTCTGACCCTGGAGACCGCCCGGGCGGAAGGATTTGATGCCGCAGCGGTGATCACCGCCCAGTCCGACCGGGCCCACTTTTTCCCCACCCAGGCGGTGATCCTCCTGCGCCTGGTCTTTGACCGCCAGACCCGGCAGCTGCTCGGGGTCCAGGGGTTCGGCCCCATGGGCGACGCGGTCCTGGCCCGGATCGACGCGGCGGCGGCGCTGTTGCAGCAGGGTGCCACCATCGATGATGTCAGCCAGGTGGAAATGGCCTACGCCCCGCCCTTTGCCACCGCCCTGGACGCTTTGAACGCCACCGCCAACGTGGCCGACAACCTGGCGGCGGGACGGTTGCGCTACGTGGACAACGCCGATTTCCTGTCCTGGATGGACGATTTCACCAGCCGGCCGGACTGGGTGGCCCTGGACATCCGTCATCCCAACGAGGCCACGGTGCTGGCCGACAAATTCGGCGACGACAAGTGGCTGACCATCCCCTATGTGGAGATCCGGGACCGCTATCGGGAGCTGCCCGCCGACCAGACCATGCTGATCATCTGCGACGCCGGCACCCGTTCCTCGGAGATCCAGATTTTTCTCGACAGCGTGGGACTTAGCAACAACCTGGTGCTTGGCGGCGGATTCAACCTGATACGGCGGCTGGGCGTTCCCTGGCTCAAGTAAACCGCCGGTGGCCCGGCTGTGGGCAGGAAACAGCCGGGCTGTCTTGTTATTACTCTAATTGTTCAAGGCCTGATCGATCAATTCCTCGGGCACCTCATCGGTAATGACGACGCTGCCCATGGTCACCGGCAGGACAAAGAAGGGGCGGCCGGCCACGGTCTTCTTGTCGGTCTTGAGGTACTTCTTGATCTCTTGGCGATCGAGTTGCCGGGGAACCGTCACCGGCAGGCCATAGGCGTTGATTACCCGGCGCAGTTCGTCGGCCTCCTCGCGGCTCCACATCCCCTTGGCGGCGGCGATCTCGCCCGCTGCGGCCATGCCGATGGCCACCGCCAGGCCGTGGGCCAGGGTATAGCCGGAGGCACCCTCCACGGCATGGCCCAGGGTATGGCCGAAATTAAGGATCCGCCGCCGGTCCGCCTCCCGTTCGTCGGCCACCACCACTTCAGCCTTGATCGTGCAGCAGCGGGCGATCACCGCCGCCAGCACCTCCTGGTCACGGGCCACAACGGCCTCCCGTTGGGCCGCCAGCTGGCGAAAAAAGTCGGCATCGTAGATCACCCCGTACTTGATGACCTCGGCCAGACCGTTGAGCAACTCTTCCTCCGGCAGGCGCGCCAGCACCGCGGTGTCGATATATACCCGGCGGGGCTGATAGAAGGTGCCCACCAGGTTTTTGCCCTCGGGGATATCCACCCCGGTCTTACCGCCCACGGAGCTGTCCACCTGGGCCAGCAGACTGGTCGGCACCTGGACAAAGGGAATGCCGCGCATGTAAATGGAGGCCAGGAATCCGGTGATATCGCCGGTGACCCCGCCGCCCAGGGCGATGAGCCCATCGCCGCGGTCCAGGCCCAAGCGAGCCAGGCCGCCGGCCAGCTCGGCCACCGTAGCCATGTTTTTGCTGGCCTCGCCATGGGGAAAGGTGAGCAGGTCGGCCTCAAGCCCGGCCGCCTTTAAACCGTCCAGCAGCACCTTGGCAAACAGCGACGCCACCCGGTCATCGGCCACCACCACGTACCGGCGGGCTATATTGTGCTCGGCCAAATCACGGCCGACGTCACCAAGCAAGCCCTCCCGGATCACGATCTCATAGGCCCGCTGGGCAAGCCCCACCTGAACCACTTTACCGTCACCGGCACTCACCTTCTGTCCCATCAGTGCTCTTCCTTACTGTAATTTATCGTCACAACCACCCTCAACCTCGGGGTCCCAGCAGCCACTGGGCGCCGCTCTTCCATTACCATTGCCGACAACAAATACCATTGCCGACAACAAACGAAAAGCGGGAAAGTACGAACCCGTACCTTCCCGCTCTGAATCCAGGCTTCACAGGCTGCCTTAAAAAGCGCAACCACAGCCGGCAAACCTTACCGCAGTACCGCTTTTGGGGCGGTGCCGCCGACCGGTTTATTTTTACTTCATGGTGTCGCCGGAAGCAGCACCCTGCATCTTGACCTCGACTTTCTCGGTCAGGCCCTGGTAGTAGGCGCGCAGGATATCGAGTACTTCCTCACGGCCGAAGTGATCAACGATCTCCTGACCTTCGGAAAGTGCCTTGCGCAGCTTGGTGCCGGACAGGATAACCCGGTCTTCCTTGGTGTGAGGACAGGTCCGCAGGGAGGCCATACCGTCGCACTTGTAGCAGTAGAAGGTCCAGTCGATTTTCAGCGGCTTGCACAGCAGGCCCTTGCCCGGCTCAAAAGAGGGGATTTCTTCGAAAATTTCCTGGGCTTCGAAAAGGCCGTAGAAGTCGCCAACCCCGGCATGGTCGCGGCCGATGAGCATGTTGTTGACGCCGTAGTTCTGGCGAAAAGTGGCGTGGAGCAGGGCCTCACGGGGACCGGCATAACGCATGTCCATGGGATAACCGCCCTGGACCACGTTGTCTTTTACGAAGTACTTGTCCACCAGGACATCAATGGCCTTGACCCGAACCTCGGCGGGAATATCGCCGGGCTTGAGGTTACCGACCAGGGAGTGGATCAGCACGCCGTCGCAAACCTCGACGGCGATCTTGGCCAGGTACTCGTGGGAACGGTGCATGGGATTACGCAACTGCAGAGCGGCCACATCCTTCCAGCCCCGCTCGTCAAAGATGGCACGGGTCTCGGCCGGGGTCAGGTATACCCCCTTGTACTTGTCCGGGTAGTCGCCTTCGGAGAGGACCTTAACCGGGCCGGCCAGGTTCACTTCCTTCTGGGCCATGACCATTTTCACGCCGGGATGATCTTCCATGGCGATCTCCCAGAACTTGTCGTCGGCGGACTCTTCGCCCTTGCCCTTGAAGACCTTCTCGCATTCCCATTTCTTGGCGGATTCGTCCATGGTGTATTTTTCGTTGACCTTCATGGTGGCGTAGGTCTCACCATCACGAACCAGCGCGATTTCGTCACCTTCCTTGATCTCGTCAGCGTCGGCCTTGCTGACGTCGAAGGTGATGGGAATCGGCCAGAAGGTGCCGTCGGCCAGGGCATATTTCTCGCAGACGCTCTTCCAGTCAGCCTTGCCCATGAAGCCGTTGAGCGGGCTAAAGGCGCCAATGCCCATCATGATCAGATCGCCCTTGGTGCGGGCGCTGATTTCAATTTGCTTAAGGCCCTTGGCCTTGTCCTGCTCCGCGGTCAACTCGCTGCCGTGCAGTTTGCAGCAAACCAGACCTTTACCGCCATGGGGGGGTACCAATTTAGACATAACCGGCTCTCCTTTTGTTTAGTATGATAATTGATTAACGGGGATGATTTAGGAAGCTTTACAAAATGCGCCTAAAAATTGAACGACAATTCATTTTTTATATTTAATGACATTCACCTATACGAAAGGACCGAAAACTTGTCAAGGGAAAAACACTGACGCTGAC
>PWOG01000024.1 GCA_003557565.1 Desulfobulbaceae bacterium | reverse complement strand
TCAAAAACACCCTTTTTGATCAGCGCGTTCAGGGCAGCATTTCCGCCTTTCACACCGTTGGTGACATCTGTTACTTTTATCTCCTTTGGTTTATCTTCTCCCAGATTTAAAAGCCCTGACAGCCTTACAAAGCTGATCAGCACCTGCAACTGTCGGGGCGCCCGCTTCTCACTGCGGTCAAAAAGTTCCTTCATCTTTTGGTCATTCTGGAACTCCTTTTTCAGCCTTACATGCAGCTCTCTTCGTGGCCGCCAGGGATTGTCAAGTTCCTCTTTCAGGACAACGAGCCCTTTGTCCATCATCGATTTAATCAGTGGCAACACTTTTGGAAGAGACGTGACATCAGAGGCTTGTCCGAGGGTTAGCTGTTTGCTGTTCTTTAAGGCATCGAGCAATGCCTGCTCCTTGTCACTGACATTTGATTCTTCAGGAATGTAATCCGGATTCAATGCGATCCGGGTTTCGCCGCTAAGTTTCATGGCGGGAGGAAGTGCCGCCTGCATCACTTCTCCCTCTGTGCACAGGTAATAATCGGAGATCCATTTCCAGAACCTGAACTGGGATTCGGTAACTACTGCTTCCCGGTCAAGCAGTTCGTGGATGTATTTTGCCTGGAATCCGGAAGGGGGCTTTTCGTGAATTTTTCTGACAAGCCCGGCATACACCTTGTTGCGGCCAAATGGGACGACGGCACGCTGTCCGACATTTATTTCATCATTTAGATGAATGGGCACACGATAGGTAAAATACCCCTTCAGCGGAAGGGGAAGCAATATGTCAGCAAACAGTGTTTTGCGTCCCATCGCCAGGCCTGTTTTGTTGTGTGCTTGGGTCTAATCACCCATACAGATACCCACGCCCCTGGCTGCTTTTACGAGGTCGGAGTTGGGGTTTACAAAATTGTAATGACTGATCGCCTCTTCAAAAGGAACCGCTACTATGTTTGGGTGGCGGTAAGCAACCATCTTTCCAAATTCCTGGCGGATCACCATGTCAAAAGCTTCTACGCCAAATTGAGTGGCCAGGATCCTGTCGTAGGCGATGGGTGTTCCACCGCGCTGCAGGTGTCCGAGTACGGTTTCCCGCATGTCGGTTTCAACGCCCGCTTCCTTAAGCTCGTGAATGAGCTTTGAGGCAACACCGCCCAGACGAACGTTTTTGTAACCAACCTCCTGACTTTCTTCATAATAAATGTCGCCTCCAATGGGCTTTGCACCTTCTGCGATTACAATGATGGCATATCCGCGTCCGCGATGGAAGCGGGAATGGATCTTTTCAGTTACCTTCTTAATGTCGTAAGGGATCTCCGGGATCAGGCACACGTCGGCTCCACCTGCTACGGCGCTGTGCAGGCCAATCCATCCGGCATAGCGTCCCATCACCTCAAGTACGAAAACCCTGTTGTGGCTTGCAGCCGTGGTAACCAGCTTATCAACTGCCGTGGTGGCCTCCTGCACTGCGGTCTGGAACCCGAAAGTAAAGTCGGTGGCAGATAAGTCATTGTCGATTGTCTTGGGAACACCAATGATGTTGCACCCCTTTTCAAATAACTGCTTTGAAATTTGCTGGGAGCCATCACCGCCAATGTTGATAACTGCATCTACACCGAGAAACTGCAACCGTCGCAGCATTTCGTCGGAACGATCGGCGCTGCCCCAGCTGCCATCGGGGTTTTTGATCGGCCAGGCAAAGGGGCCTCCCTTGTTTGTTGTTCCGATAATGGTGCCTCCACGTATGTGTACACCGGAAACCTCTTTTTCGCCAAGCACTACCACTTCATTGGGCTCGTTCAAAACGCCGTCAAAGGCATTGATGCTTCCCACAACTTCCCAGTCTCTTTCACGCTGTGCGCGCAAAACAATGGCGCGAATTACAGCATTCAATCCGGGACAGTCTCCACCTCCGGTAGCTACTAATACTCTTTTTCTCATATTATCTTGTTTTTTTTTGATAAATGTGTTTTATTCCTTAATGCGTGGCCGTTTTGGCCGTTTTTCCGCTGAGTCTTTTTTTCTTTCTCTGACCATTTCATCCCTGCGTCCGGAAAACAATTCATAAACATTAAAAGTGCACGGCAACGGCCCGTTAAAAACAGGAACTTTTTTGGATGGCCTCAGTCCAATGTGCCTCATGGCATTGATTTCCGAACTGATGATGCCCGCCTTGAAACCAGCAAAACGGTGCTTGAGAGATTCTCCAATTTTCGAATGGAGTTCATCAATGTCACTGTTTATCATCCTTTTTCCATATGGAGGATTCAGGATCAGCCAGCCGCTGTCAAAAGGTGGCCGATAGGTAAAAAAGTCATTGCGCTGAACCTTTATGCTGCCTATTAATCCGGCATTCATTACATTTTGCCTGGTGTGATCCAGCAGATGCCCTTTGACGTCGCTGGCAATGATCTCTGCCTGCACCTTTTGTCCTTTGCTGCGGGCCAGCTCCTTCTCATCAAGGAACAAGGCATCATCGTAATCAGACCAGTGTGAAAACCCGAATTGCCTTCTCTCCGCGCCCGGCGCCATGTTTGCACTCATCATCGCTGCTTCAATGGAAAAGGTGCCGCTGCCACACATCGGGTCAAGAAACGGACTTTTTTTATCCCACCCGGAGAACATTATAAGTCCGGCTGCCAGGATCTCGTTGATAGGGGCAAGTCCTGCCGACCGACGATAGCCCCTTTTGAACAGCGCCTCACCACTGCTGTCGAGGGAAACATTACACTTGTTTTTGTAAACCTGCACGTTGATCCGGATGTTGGCGCCTGCAGTGTCCACATTAGGTCTGCTGCCATATTTTTCATTAAAGGAGTCGGCAACGGCATCTTTACTGAGCTGTGCCAGGTACATGGTGTTCACAAACAATTCAGACTCGTGTGCAACCGGGATCACGGAAATCGTTTTATCCTTATCGAACTGTGCCGTCCAGTCAACCTGACGCATCTCCTCATAAAAGTGCTCTTTGTTTTCAAAAGTAAAGCTGTGGAGGTGTTTCAGGATGCTTAGTGCGGTGCGGCACCAGATATTGGCCCGGTAAAGGGTTTGCAGGTCTCCGCGAAACGAAACCGCACGCCGTAGCTGTTGTATCTCTTCCGCACCTAATTCCCGTAGCTCTTCTGCCAGCAAGGATTCCAGCCCTGCAAAGGTTTTTGCAACATATAAATCCCGTCTTGTGTCCACTTTATTATATTTTTTGAATCGGTTTGACAGGTCAAGCCCTGTCATTACAATCTTCACATCTTCACATTTACACATTTGCACATCTGCACATCTACACATCTGCACATTTGCACATCTTCACATCATCCCATTAACA
The DNA here is from genome assembly GCA_003557565.1 of Desulfobulbaceae bacterium. GTDB lineage: Bacteria > Desulfobacterota > Desulfobulbia > Desulfobulbales > Desulfurivibrionaceae > Desulfurivibrio. The sequence goes on along the minus strand of PWOG01000024.1, from coordinate 292 downwards.
ATCACCTGCTCCACCTTGTTGCTGCCATAGGCATAAGGCAAAAATGCGTATGTTGGGATCTCTTTTGTGATGATCACGTTTGCCTTTTTCCCTTTTGCAATGGTGCCCAGTTCGTTTTCAACACCCATTGCATAGGCACCGTTGATGGTCACTGCGTGGATCACCTCTTCCGGAATCATTTTCATTTTGATGCATCCCAGCGACATGATCAGTTGCATGTTTCCTGAAGGCGATGAACCCGGATTGTAATCACTGGCCATTGCGACCGGTAGTCCGCTGTCGATAATTTTGC
>PWOG01000112.1 GCA_003557565.1 Desulfobulbaceae bacterium | reverse complement strand
TGATGATCAGCACCGTGCCGGGGATTTCGGCGCGGTGCCGACAGGATTCAGGCGTCTGCGGCAGCCGGCCGGAGCAATTGGGTGTGTAGACGCTCACGGAGCATTCCGCAGGTGGCGAGCAGGCCGGCTCACGTAAGCGGTCGTAAGTGATCACGGAGACGAAATGGTAAGCGCCCGCAGGGTGCCGCAGGTTGTGGTGATCGGGGCGGCGAAGCGTACATAAGTACGTGAGCCGGCCTGATCGCCGCTTCCGGCGGTGCCCTGTGATCGCTTGCGGGCTCAGGTTCGGGCGATAGCCTCGGCTTGGTCGAGCAACTTCTGGGCGCTGCGCTGGTGTTTGAAATTTTTATGGATGCTGGCGGCGGTGCGCAGGCTTTCGGCGGCTTTGGCCGGATCTCCCATGGCCTGGTAAATCACCGCGAGCTTTTCCAGGATCTCCACGGCACCGGCGGGATTGTTGTAATCCTGATAGGCGGCCAGCAGTTCAACACCCCTGGCCAGGGCCTCGTCGTAGTTTTGCAGATCCAGATTGGTGTAAAAGATCTGCTTTTCCAGGTAGGTCACGCTCAGGTGGTCGTTGGCGGCCTGGCAGATGGGCAGGGCCCGGTGCAGATGTTCCAGGGCCTTGGCGGGTTCCTCGCTCATCAGGCAGACCTCCGCCAGCTTGGTGGAGGCCCGGGCAATCCCCGGCTGATCTCCTTGCTCTTCAAAGCCCATCATGGCGTTGTGAAAAGCCACTGCCGCTTGGGGCAGGGCGTTGTCTTTCATTTTCTGCAGCCCTTCATCGTAATCCTGCTGGGCCTGGGACTTGGGCTGTTCCTGTAATTGATCGTTGGTACTCATGGTTGGTTTACCTTTTCTGTTTTGAGTGCTTCCGTGGCCAGCTCGCCGACGGTGGTTGCCTGGGGGCGTCCCTCTTCGTATATGGTAACCGGGGTCTGGTCCTGCTGGAGGGCCTGCAGGCGGTCATGGACCTCCCGGGCACCGGCCCGGCCCAATAACCTGACGGTCTGGGCGCGCACCAGGGGATCGGGGTCGTTGAGCAGTTTGAACAGCTCGTAAAACTGGCTGGCCCGCACCAGGTCCGGCCGCCGCGCGGCGACGGTGCCCAATGCCCAAAGCACCAGGGGGCGGGTGCTGACATGGTTGATGTAACGCAGCAGGTGCCGGGCAAAGGCCCCGTAGATATCGGGGCGGGCGGCAATGATGGAACCCATGGTTTCCACCAGTCCCCAGTTGGCGGCGGCTGAATCGTTGCTGGCGTCGAACAGGCGGTGAAGCAGGTCGCTGACCACTGCGGGCCGACGGGTGGCGACCCGGGCGCTGACCTGGCCGATGACATGGGCCAGCCACCAGCGCTCATCATCGTCCGGGGTGTAGAGCAATCGCTGGAGAAAGCGCAGGGTCCTGACATCGTCGAAGGTAAGGTCCACCAGGGCGTCGATGTTCCCGCCCAGCGCCAGGCGCTGGACTTCTTTTTTGTCGGCCCGGCGGCGCCGCCGGCCGGGGTCGCGCTCGGGTTCCACGGGGGGAATATAGTCCGGTGCGGGCCGTTGCTTGCGCTGGGCGATCTCTTCGATCTCCCGCTGCAGGCGGACAAAGTAAAGCACCCCGCGGACGTAGCGGCCATCCAGGTGGCGCTGTTCCAGCACCTGGTGGGTGAGTTCGTCGTAACTTTCCACCCGGCCGGTGAGGTAGTCCTGTTCGGGTTGCAACTCCCAGGCCAGTTCCCAGTCGTCATTACAGGCGTAGACCAGGGCCTCGATCATCGCCGAGCCAATATTATGGCCGGTGGCGTCACAGGCGTAAGCCGCCCCGCAGTTGCATCGGCCAACCTTGAATTCCCCCAGTTTACGTTGTTCCTGGTCCCGGGGCGGGTCAACCTCATCGCCGCAGAACGGGCAGCGCGGGGGTGTTTTGATCTGTTGCTCTTTCATGCGGCCAGAGCTTCTTCAATTGCCTGCAGGAAACGGGGATCCACCGGGTAGCCCAGGCTTTTGCTCTTTTCCGCAGCCTTCTTGGCATCCTGGTACTGCTCCAGGTAGTAATGGGCCACCGCCTGGTTGTTGTGGGCCATGCCGAATTCGGGCTCGAGCTTGATCGCTTCTTTGGCGGCCTGGAGAGCCAGGTCGAATTCCCCGGCCATGATCCGGCAGGAGGCCATGTTGACCCAGGCGTTGGTCAGTTTGGGGTCGTGGCGAACCGCTTGTTCATAGGCGGTGATGGCGCCGGCGGCATCGCCGTGCTGCTGCTTGATCAGGCCGATATTGTTGTGGGCCCGAGCCATTTCCGGCAGCACCTTGATGGCGTTCTGGTTGACCTCCAGGGCCTTTTCCAGATTGCCCTGCTCGAAATAGATGGCACCCAGGTTGATGTAGGCCTCCACCGACTGGTCATCAAGTTCCAGACATTTTTCCAGTTCCCGAATGGCGTCATCGATCCGGCCTGCTTTGCGGTAAACCAGGGCCAGGTGGTGGTGAGCCGGCACGTTATCGGGCATTTCAGCGCATTTCTGCTCCAGCTCGCCGATGATTTTGTTCAGCTCTTCTTGGCTTTGTTCTTGCTTGGACATTTTATTTTTCCCTGAAAAATTGTTGGCTGGCAAAATTTGTCGGCGCCAAAAAAAACGGCGCCAACTGTGCACGCTTTGTAACTACTTGTTTTCGCATTACCGACCAAGATGTCTGGTGGGTTTTTGCGAGGCCATCAAATTTGGCCGCGCCCGCCGGCGGGTAAAAAAAGTTTATGTTACCGGTTTAGCTTTTTTGTGTGCGGCTCAAAACTTAAAAAGATAACACAGCCCGTAGCGGAGGTCAAAAAAAAGGTAAACGGACACATTGCTGTCCCTGGTGAACGGTTATAAAAAAGTTACCGCAGACGCTGATGGTCAAGTGGCCTTGCCGTGATGTCTGCGGGTAACCAATCACCGGGTTTGTCCTGTAAGCGGCTATGGGGTGGCGCCTGCGGGGGCGGAAAAGTATAGGGTATGCGGCGGGTTCATGGTAGCTTGGAGGCTGCCTGTGGGTTTTGGTGTTCGGATAAGGTTGACGGTATACGGTATTCTAAGGATATGCCAAAGGTAATGACGGAGAAGACAACAGCGCGGGGGCTGCTGGTGGCGGGACTGGCCGGCGGCAGCGGCAAGAGTATTGTGGCCGTGGGGCTTGCGGCGGCCCTGGTGCGGCGGGGACATCGACTGGCGGTCTTCAAGAAGGGTCCGGATTATATTGACGCCGGCTGGCTGGCCCTGGCCGCCGGCCGGCCCTGCTATAATCTCGATCCTTACTTGATGAGCTCCGGAGTGATCCGGGCCTCCTTCGCCGGGCATCTGGGTGGGGCGGAAATGGCGGTGCTTGAGGGCAATCGGGGCCTTTTTGACGGAGTTGACGTCGAGGGCACCTGCAGCAGCGCCGAGTTGGCCCGGCTTTTGGGAGTTCCGGTGCTGCTGGTGGTGGACTGCACCAAGACCACCCGGACCGTGGCCGCCCAGGTTCTTGGCTGTTGCCACTTCGATCCTGAACTGGTGTTTGCGGGGGTGGTTTTGAACCGGGTTGGCGGCGCTCGCCATGAAGGAATAGTGCGCCAGGCGGCGGAACGCTACACC
>PWOG01000328.1 GCA_003557565.1 Desulfobulbaceae bacterium | reverse complement strand
ACATCAGTACGTGAGCCGGCCCGATCGCCGCAAGATGCGGTGCCCTGTGGCCGCTTACAGAACTTTTACCAGGAGCTTTGCTTATGTGCCGCCTGAGCGCCATTGCCGCCTCCCACTACTTTTCCGTGATGGAAAGCATCATGGCTCTGGATACCATGAAAGAGGGCCATGACGGTTCCGGTCTGGGGGTCACCCTGCAGAACCTGGGCGGCGAGTTTGAACATCTCAAGGAATACCCCATTCTCTCCGGAATCTGCACCGATGCCGGGCGCCGCAAGATCGACGACTACATGGAGTCCCAGGGCTTCAAGGTCAAGTTCATGTGGGAGCCCCGGATCAAGGAAGGAGCTGGGATCAATGTCAAAAAGCGGGGGCATTACCTGGCCACCGCCTACCAGTATCCCGACCATTATCTCGACCGCTCCCAGGCGGAGAAGGAGGAGCTGCTCACCCGCACCCGGCTGGAGCTGCGGCGCCAGGGGGCCGACGATGAGTCCCTCTACGTTTTTTCCTTCTGGCCCGATGTCATCACCTTGAAGGAAGTGGGCGATCCCCTGGAGGTCGGGCGCTTCTTCGGCTTCGACACCCACCCCCTGACCGCCAAGGTGATCATGGCCCAGGGACGGCAGAACACCAACTACGCCATCCAGCTCTACGCCTGCCATCCCTTCTTTCTCCAGGGCTACTGCACCATGACCAACGGCGAGAACACCGCCTTTATCCCCAACCGGGATTATCTCACCGGGCGCGGGGTCAAAGGTTACACCGGATACAGTTCCGACTCCGAGGTGTTCTGTCATACCCTGCACTATGTGCATCATCAGCTGCAGTACCCCCTGCCCTATTACAAGGATGTGCTCACCCCCTTAAAGGACGGCGAACTGGCCGGCCGGCCCGACGGCCAGGCCCTGGGGCTGATCAAGCGCTCCCTGCGGCAGCTGTGTATCGACGGGCCCAACTGTATCATCGGCTTTCTGCCCGACGGCACCATCTTTCTTACCCAGGACTCCAAGAAACTGCGGCCCGGAATCGTCGGCGGAGCCCCCGGCAAGTACGGGTTGATGAGTGAAGAATGCGGCCTGGAGCAGGCACTGCCCCAGCGTCAACGAGAAAACGATATTATTCCCATGCGTGCCGATATGGTGATCATTCCTCCCGGCGCGCAGGAGGTCAAGGTATGGAATCAGCTCAACGGCTCGATCACAACTCAGAACTGACCCTGCTGGAGTTTCCCTTCATCATCCGCTGGCGCGAGGATCGCTGCAGCCGCTGCGGCCGCTGCACTGCGGTCTGCCCCACCAGGGCCATCGAGGCCTCGGTGATGACCCAGCGTTTGGTGCGGTCGGAAGGCGACACCCCGCTGCCCAGCACCGTGCGGCGGGTCAGCCACGTGGTTCGCCAGGTCAACGATATCGACCGCCAGTGCGTGGGCTGCGGCACCTGCAGCCTGGTCTGCCCCAACATGGCCATCATGCCCGAGTACAACCCCAATCACAAATTCCTGTTTCATAAAAACCGGGGCGGGGTTCCCTACGCCCGGGGCGGCAGACGCAACGACCCCGCCACTTCCACCCTGGACAAGCTGAAATTCACCCGCATCTCCATGCTCACCGACCCCTCGCTGGATGCCGGCCGTCACGAATTTCATATCCGTACCCTGATGGGCCGCAACCTGCCCGCCGAGTCGCTGCCGCTGGAGCGCTCCGGCGATTTGCTGAGCTTGAAGCCGAACGGCTTCATCCCGCCAGTGCGGGAGATTTTTCCCATCCGCATCGGCGGCATGTCCATCGGGGCGCTCTCGCCGCCCATGTGGGAAGGGCTGGCCATGGGGGTGGCCTACCTCAACGAGGTGGAAAATATCCCGGTGGTGATGTGCTCCGGCGAGGGCGGCCTGCCGCGGCGGTTGCTCAAATCCCGCTACCTGAAATATTTTATTCCCCAGATCGCCTCGGGCTACTTTGGCTGGGACGAGATCATTCACGCCCTGCCGGAGATGATCGAAGAACCGGCGGCCATCGAGATCAAATACGGCCAGGGGGCCAAGCCCGGCGACGGCGGGCTGCTCATGGCCTACAAGGTGCTCAAGCTGATCGCCAAGATCCGCGGGGTGCCCATGTACGTGGACCTGGCCTCACCGCCGACTCATCAAACCAAGTACTCCATCGAGGAGGCGGTGGCCAAGATGATCCAGTCGGTGAGCATGGCCTGGGGCTTTAGAGTGCCGGTCTACCCGAAAATTTCCGGCACCAAGACGGCCCTGGCGGTGCTCAACAACCTGGCCCGCAACCCCTACGCCGCGGCCCTGACCATCGACGGCGAAGACGGGGCCACCGGCGCGGCCTACAACGTTTCCATGGACAAGATGGGCCATCCCATCGCCAGCAACCTGCGGGACTGTTATCTGGAACTGGTCAAACAGGGCAAGCAGAACGAGCTGCCCCTGTTTGCCGCCGGCGGCGTAGGCAAGGAGGCCAATCTGGCGGCCAACGCCGCCTCCCTGATCCTGCTGGGGGCCTCCGGGGTGGATATCGGCAAGTACATCATGCAGGCGGCGGCGGAATGCTACGGCGATGAGCGCAACCGCTGCAACCTCTGCAACCTGGGCCGCTGCCCCCGGGGCATCACCACCCAGGATCCCCGCCTGTACCGGCGGCTGGACGCCGACCGGGTGGCTCAGCGGGTGGTGGATGTCTTCAAGTCGGCGGAAATGGAGTTGAAAAAAATCTTTGCCCCCATGGGCCGCAGTACCCAGTTGCCCATCGGCATGTCCGACGGCCTGGGGGTGGGCGACCAGGCCATTGCAGAGCGCCTGTCAATCAGCTATGTCTGCTAGGAAAACGTGCAGCAGCACCGCATCTTTGGGCAAACAGCCAAGCTTACGTACCAGTGTACGCTGCGCTTGGCTGCTTGCCCAAACCTGCGGCACTGCTGCACGTTTTCCCGGCATGAATTGAAGTTACAAACTTTACAACCAACATAACGAGACGAGTTATGAAAATTGCTGGCAACATCGACGGCAAACGGGTTTCTTCCCGGGAGCTGGAAGAGAAGATTCAGGCGGCGGTGGACGGCGGCGCCTATGAACTGGAAATTGAAGCCCAGGGCCAGCACGGCATCGGCGGGCGGATCTGGCCCCAGCACGCGCCGGTAAAAATCCGGGCCAGGGGGCCCATCGGCCAGCGGCTGGGGGCCATGGGAATGATGGGCACCGAGATAGTGGCCGAATACGGCGCTTCCGACGATGTGGGCTGGCTCAACTGCGGGGCGAAAATTACCGTGCTGGGCGATGTCACCAACGGGGCCCACAACGCCGGCGCCCAGGGCATCCTCTACGTCCAGGGCAGCGGCGGAGCCCGCTGCGACACCATGACCAAGCACAACCCTCGCTTCGAACCTTTGCAATCTTGGTACTTCCGCGACGTGGGCGACTCCTTCGCCGAATTCAAGGCTGGCGGTATTTCCGTGGTCTGCGGAGTCAACCCCCGTCATCCGGAGAATGTGCTGGGTTATCGCCCCTGCGTGGGGATGGTGGGCGGAACCGTCTATTTCCGGGGCAGAACCGAAGGTTACAGCGACAAGGACGTGCAGCTGCTGGAACTCAGCGACCAGGACTGGGAGTGGCTGCGTGAAAACATCGAGCCCTTTCTGGCCGCCATCGACCGGTTGGATTACCTCTCCGAGCTGACCCGAGCCGCCGCCGACTGGCGCAAGCTGATCGCCTATACCCCGGCGGAGAAGAAACAGCGCAGCGGCCAGCGCCTGTCAACCTGGGAGTTCCGCCGCAGCCACTGGGAGCCGGCGGTGGGCAGGGGCGGGATTTTCGGCGAGATGATCGACCAGCCCTTTACCCTGCTGCCCTTCATCACCACTGGCCAGGACCGCCGTTTCAAACCGGTGTGGAACAACGAGAAACAACTGCCCCCCTGCGTGGCCGTCTGCCCGTCGGATATCCCCTCGCACCGGCGCTTTCAGCTGCTGCGCCAGGGCAAGCGCCAGGAGGCCCTGGACCTGGTGCTGCAGTACAGCCCCCTGGCGGCCACGGTCTGCGGCGAGTTGTGCCCCAATATCTGCATGAAGGCCTGCAGCCGCAAGACGATGGACCGCCCCCTGGACATCAAGGGCCTGGGCCGGGCCAGCCGCGATTTAACCCCACCCCGGCCCGAAGCGGCCACCGGCAAGAAGGTGGCGGTAATCGGCGCCGGCCCCGCCGGCCTCTCCGCCGCCTGGCAGTTGATGCTCAAGGGCCACGCGGTGAGCCTGTACGAGTCCGGCGACCGCCTGGGGGGCCGACTGTGGCAGAGCGTGGACAAGGGCAAGGTGGAAAAGGATATCCTGGAAGAGGACCTGACCCGGATCAGCGCCAGCGCGATTGAAATCAACCTCAACACCACGGTGGACCAAAAACTGTACCAGAAGCTGCGCCAGGAAAACGATGCCCTGGTCATCGCCTGCGGGGCCCAGGGCAAGGATGACCGGGGACTGGCCTATCTGGGCACGGCAGTTCACCACAAGGGCGGCAAAATCCTGGTCAACCACCAGGGCCAGACCAACGACCTGCAGGTTTTCGCCGCCGGCGATGTGGTCAGCCGGGGTCTGCCCACCCACGTCATCGGCGGCGGCCGCCGGGCCGCCCTGGCCCTGCACGCCCTGCTCACCGACAGCCAGTACCACCCGGAAAGCCGGCCCACCATTCCTTATGCCGAACTCAAGCTGGAATATTTCGCCTTCCAGCGCGGCGAATGCCCCACCGCCCACGGCACCGTCACCACCCCGCTGGTCGGCCCCATACTGCCCCGGGAGGAATCCCGACCCACCCCGGAAAGCGAAGCCCAGCGCTGTATCTCCTGCGGCTTCTGCCGGGATTGCCATATCTGCGAAAACACCTGCCCCTACGACGCCATCTCCCGCCGCGACCTGGGCAATGGCGAGTTCGAATACATGGTGGACCCGGCCCGCTGCATCGGCTGCGGCTTCTGCGCCGGCACCTGCCCCTGCGGGATTTGGGAAATGGCGGAGAATATCTAGACAGCCGGCAACATGGTGGTGGGGGGGCGGAAGACACTCCGCCCCTCCGTGTACCAAATTACCGCGGCGCGGTTGGAATATCGCTGCCGTGGCAGCTCATGCAGTTTTGCTGGGACGGCAAGCCTACCGTGCCCGGTCCACTCCAGGCGGTGTCGGGTTTGTATTTGCCGTCCTTCCAGTCATTAAGAAGCTCGGCGGTGCGATAGGCCACGCTGGCGGTGACGCTGGCGCAGCGGTGCTTTCTTTCATCACTGCCAAAGCTCCGGTCCGCCGTCTTCATCCACCGTCCCACCGACTGGTGGCAGATGGGGCTTTTGGCTACAGACTTGGGGATTTCCCCATTGAACTTCGAGTTAACCGGGGAATAAACCGGCATCGGAGTGTCCGCATAGAATTGCAGCAAGTCATGGATCATGGCGTTGGAATATTCCTTGGGAACGGCCAGACCGATAACCAGGGCTCCCGCTACCGGGGCGCCGCAGGTCAACCCCCAGCCCAACATGCCGCCGGCGCCGAAGCTGATTGACTCGATGGGGAAGTTGGTCCATGGCTCACCCACGTTTTTCCGCAGCTGCTCAAACAGGCCGGTGGTAACGGCCTGGGAACAGAAAACCTCGTACCAGGCATGGTAAGCGGTTTCTCCCACCTGGGCCGGGTCCACTTTTTCGTACGGCCAGGGCCAGATCTCACCGCTGCCGTTGGTCCGTGCCGCCTGGGCCGGCGTAACAAGACCCAGTTGCGAAACCGCCGCCCCGGCCATCAAGGTGCCGGCCCCGATCAGCATTTCCCGGCGGGACAGATCAACTACCCCGGTGTTTTTTACCGCTTTGGCTTCCTGTTTCCTCTGTTCCATGGTCGTATCTCCTCTCTGGTTGGATCGCCCGCAGGCTAACTGCCACATTGTGGCCCACTACATAGTGTGACCTTAATGGCCGGCGCTGTAATTATCAACTAGGCAAATTGTCGCACCTGCGGACCCAGAAAGAAGTGTTGCTTTGAATTAATTCCTTTATGATTTGCGGTGTGGGCAGTATTACTGGTGGGCCGAATAGTGAAAGGCGGCCAACGACGACCGACCAGGGAGGCCGATATGGCAGCGGCTGGTTATGGAAACCTCAAGTGGTCAGGATTGATCACCCCCAACTTGACGGCGTAGCGGACCAGATCCGCGGTATTGCGCAGCCCCAGCTTTTGGCCGATATTGAAACGATGCCTTTCCGCGGTTCGGGGGCTGATGAACAGCAGATCGGCGATCTTCCCGTTGGTGTAACCCCGGGCCGCCAGCCGGAACACCTGCTGTTCGCGACTGCTGAGGCTGTCGTCGCAGGTCGCGGCGACTTCCCCTTCCTCGTTGAGGCCATCGGACGGTCAGTATTCGTCATCCACCAGATAATCTTTCAGCTTATCCAGCATGGAATCAGGCACTTCCTGATCGTAAATAAAGGCCTGGGCCTCCTCACCGGTGATCTGCTCTTTAATTTCCCGGGGCAGGCCCCGCAAAAAGGCCACTTTCTGAGGATTGGGCTTGTCCTTGGGGGTGGGCTGATCAGACATCGTTAATCCTTTCAACATTTTTGGCGCTCAACGCTTTTCCATAATTTGGAAAAGTTCGTGATCCTCGGCGGTCAACTCCGCCTGCCGCTTCAAAGTCCAATGGCCAACCCAGCTTTTAAACAGGTCCAGGTTCTTGATCCGCGCCTCCGCACTGTCGCCCAGATAGATATTCATATTGCCGGGCTTGCCGGTGGGGGTGTTTTTACCATCATCCAGTCGACGCATGATTGCTCCGGCATCGTCACCATTGACGAAGTGGACCAGCTCCTGATAGGTAGTCATCCTCGGCCCCACCATCATGGTGGTGTACTTTTTCTGATCGGCATCAAACTCTTCAATGCTGGGAGAGCTTTCGCCGTGGCAGGCAAAGCATTGCTGCTCCATCATCGGCTTGATATGATCGTTGTAGGTCACCTGACCGTGAGAACCGGCCAAAGCCGACCCTCCGCCCAGCAAGACCAGGGTAATAGCCACCATTGACATTTTTTTCATGGTTAAGTCTCCTGAAAGTGAAATCTGATTCGGCTGGCCCTGCATCCATTGCAATGCCGCGCCTGTCGACCGAAATTGACCCCAAGAAAGGGCAGGCTTACAGCATGGTAGGGTAAATCAACCGGCGGAGTCAAGGGCGTAATTTACAGTTTTACCCCAGCCTCGCCGAACTCTCGGGCGACCTTGGTGCCAAACCGCTTTTACCGCCACCACCTTGTGGTGGCAGGATTAATGCTTACCATTCCGTTAATGGACCCCATAAAAGATAAAATATCCGCCACGGGAGGCCGGTCATGCAGCTAATCTTCATTATCTTGCTTGTTTTATTGGTATTGCTAAGCACGCTGTCCCTGGCCGGTGGGCGGGCGGCGGCAGACCCGAGCCGGGCTACCTTGGCCGGGGGCTGTTTCTGGTGCCTGGAAAAACCATTTGCCCAGCAGGCCGGGGTGCTGTCCGTAACCGCCGGCTATACCGGCGGTGAAAGCATTGACCCAACCTACGAGAATTATGCCGCCGGCGGCCATCTGGAAGCGGTGGAGATCATCTTCGACCACCGGGTGATCTCTTACCGGCAACTGCTGGATATTTTCTGGCGCCAGATCGACCCCACCGACCCTGACGGCCAGTTTGCCGACCGGGGCCGGGGCTACGCCACGGCCATTTTTTATCATAACGAGGAGCAACGCCGCCAGGCGGAGGAGTCCAAACATGAACTGGCCCGGCAGGACATCTTTGCCCAGCCCCTGGTAACTGCCATTCTTCCCGCCGGCCCCTTTTACCCGGCCGAGGAGTATCACCAGGCTTATTATCGCAAAAACCCCAGCCACTACCAGGCCTATCGGAGCGGCTCCGGCCGGGAGGGCTTTCTAGCCCGCATCTGGGGCCGGGAAAACAAGGTGGGGAAAAAAGATGAAGCCCTGCGGGACCGGCTTACCCCGTTGCAGTACCATGTCACCCAGGAAAACGGCACTGAACCGGCTTTTAACAATGAATACTGGGATAACCAGCGGAGGGGGATCTACGTCGACATCGTCTCCGGCGAACCTTTGTTCAGTTCAAGGGACAAGTATGATTCCGGCACCGGCTGGCCCAGTTTCAGCCGCCCGCTGGTGCCGGAAAACATTGTCGAGCGGCGGGATCGTCGGCTCTTCCAGGTCCTCACCGAAGTGCGCAGCCGCCAGGGCGATTCCCACCTGGGCCACGTCTTCCCCGACGGCCCCGCCCCCACCGGGCGGCGCTACTGCATCAACTCCGCCGCCTTGCGCTTTATCCCCCAAGAAGAGCTGGCCGCCCAAGGCTATGGAGAGTTCAGCGATGTTCTCTAGCTGGCGGGATAAGGAACAGTCGCCGATGATGTCGGCGGCCAGACGTGCTCCCTCCCGTGAGCTGGCCCTGTCCCCGGGCGGAACCCGCCGGATTTGCGGCAACACCCCCTGCATGGCCCAACCACCATATTTCATCTTGCTGTAATCAGGCAGTTTTTTCCGACAATATTTTAATGTTGACAACCGGCATGGAATAGTTAATAAAAATTGCTGTTCGTTAGGCTTGCCAATTGATTGGGGGGGGGTCGACTCCGGCGTCTTTTTTCCGGCATATCGCTTCCTGTCTGCTTGCCGTCCAAGCGGCACAAACCACGGATCAATGCCGTAATAGCTCAACGATTGCGGCGGCCTGCGGATAAACGCGATCACGTGGCACCCCGGACCGCTTACGCCATGATGAACCCTGTGCTCAACTCACCCCTGCCCTGCGGCGGCCTTGCCGCCGCGCTGGGCGGGACAAGTCCACGGGCAAGACGCCTTTACTCTTTAACGTGCCATGATGACAAGACATGGCGAAGGAGGGAATATGCTGGTTACCAATATAGAGTCGGTTCCCGGCCGGCAGATTCGCAAACATTTAGGCCTGGTGCAGGGCAGCACCGTACGCGCCAAACACGTGGGCCGCGACCTGATGGCCGGTTTCAAGAACATCTTCGGCGGTGAGCTAAAGGGTTATTCCGAGCTGTTGCGGGATTCGCGGCAGGAAGCCGTCAGCCGCATGATCCAGCAGGCAGAAGCGGCGGGGGCCAACGCCGTGCTCAACGTCCGTTTTTCCACTTCGAGCATCACCGCCGGAGCGGCGGAGCTGTTCGCCTATGGTACCGCCGTGGTTCTGGAGTAGACGCCATGATCGAAATCACCTTTTTGCTTATGCTGCTGATTGCCGGCTACGGCTTCGGACGTTACGCCGAAAAGTCCCATTACCGGTCGATCATCGAGCGCGAGCAGCAACTGAGCGGAATTCCCGCCGTTAAGTCCAAGATTCCCCCGGCGGACCAAAATTTTCAATCCCAACTGGTCACCGGCAACGTGGTGATCTCAGTGGATTATTTCAAACGCTTCATCGCCGGTTTGCGCAACCTGGTGGGCGGCTCGATGAACGCCTACGAATCCCTGCTCGACCGGGCGCGACGCGAGGCCATACTGCGCATGAAGAAGGAAGCGGAAATGCTCGGGGCCGAATACGTTTTCAATGTAAAGATGGAAACTTCCATAATTTCGATCAATGCCAAAGGCAACGTCGGCTCGATCGAAATGCTGGCCTACGGCACGGCCCTGATCCGCTAGCATCCAACCCCGCCTGAAGCGGCGGTTGGTCATAAAGTTTATGGAATATACCAATCCGCAAATGCCGGAGGGCATCAACGCCAGCCAGGAGCATCCCCTCAAGGAGTTCTTTTGGCTGAGCGCCAGTTTAATGACTGGATTGCTGGTACTGGTTGCCGTGGCGGTGGGGCTGGCCGATACCATGGTCACCCGGATTCCTTTTCACATCGAACGGGATCTGTCCGCCAGGTATATCAGCACCACCCCCGCCTCCCCCGAGTTGGACGAATATCTCAATTCCTTGGCAGCCCGTATCACCCGGGCCCAGGGGATGCCCGAGGAGATGAGCGTCCGCATCCACTACGTAAACGGCGACACCATCAACGCCTTTGCCACCCTCGGTGGCCATATCTTCATCTTCCGCGGTCTGCTGGAAAAGCTGCCCAACGAAAACGCCCTTGCCATGTTGCTGGCCCACGAGATCGCCCACATCAAGCACCGGGACCCGATTCGCGGGCTTGGGCGAGGAGTGGTGATCGGCATGTCGCTGTCCATGCTGAGCCGCGAGGCGGGCAGCGCCCTGCTGGACCGGATGCTGTCTCAAGGATCGTTTCTCACCCTGATGAAGTACAGCCGTGAACAGGAACGGGCCGCCGACAGGGTCGCCCTCGCCACCGTCCACACCCTGTACGGCCACGCCCGAGGCGCCGACACCCTGTTCGAGGTGCTGCTCAAAACCCATGGTCCCGATTCCGGCATCGAACTGTTCCGCAGCCACCCGCGGATCATGGAGCGGATCGACAAGGTCCGCGCCGCCGCCGAGGCTCCGCCGGGGACAACCGTGACCGCCCTGCCGGAAGGGTTTGCCGGCTGGCTCAAGGCCGAAGCGCCCGATCCGGCAGAGGTGATCAAACTCGAAACCGAACGGAGCTTCCCCCTGCTGCCCGTTGCGCTGGGAATGAACCGGTAATTATTTTCCCGCGCCAACGCCTTTAAAGCTATAAGAACCGTTTGCCTTTGCCGCCTTGGCGGCAAGTTCGCAACGGCCAAGACCGCCGCAGAAGAAGTCAATCGTCTCCACCGGCGGTCAAAAAGTGATGACCCGGTAGCCTTCGGCCATGTAATGAGCCATGGAGGGATGACCGGAAATGTGCTCCACCAGTGGCAGCCCCTCGGCCTTCACCGCCTCGGTGGCCTCCATTTTGGCGGAGCAGGCCTTGCACACCGCGACAATAAGCTCTTTCTCCCGGGCCCGGCGGTAAAGCGCATGCAGAAAATGATCCGGTCGGCTCATTTCCCCTACCAGTTTAACCGCCTCCCCTTCAATTACGATCTCTCCGCCACGCCCATGTTCATGCAGATCAAGCGCGTTGAGCAGCACATGAACAAAGCAGAGCGGCTCGCCCCGAAAAGCAAAAATAATATTTTTTTCCATCTAAATTCCCTCGGGTTAAATTTATCAGCGGACAATTCATGACAGACGGTTGCGGTAATCCTCGTAGGCAAAGCGGCGGACCACTTCCAGGTGATCGGCGGCGGGGTCGTAGGTGGCGATGGAGGGCAGACGGACGCCGTTGAAGGTGGTGTTCTTGACCATGGTATAGTGGGCCATGTCGCCAAACACCAGGCGCTGGCCCGGCTCCAGCGGACGGGGAAAGGAATAGTCGCCGATGATGTCGCCGGCCAGGCAGCTCAGCCCCCCCAGGCGATAGGTGTAGGGGTACCGGCCCGGCTCCCCGGCGCCGAAGATCTCGGGGCGGTAAGGCATTTCCAGGACATCGGGCATGTGGGTAGCCGCCGAGGTATCGAGGATGGCGATGCTGATCTCGTTTTCCACGATATCCAGCACCCGGGCCACCAGCACTCCGATATTGAGGGCAATGGCCTCGCCGGGCTCGAGATACACCTGCACCCCGTAGCGCTGCTGGGTGTCGTCGATCAGGCGACAGAGCAGCTCCCGGTCGTAATCGGAGCGGGTGATGTGGTGGCCGCCGCCAAAGTTGATCCACTTCATGCCCCGGGCCCACTGGCCGAATTTTTCATTAAAGGCGGTCAGGGTGCCGGCCAGGGCATCGGCGTTCTGTTCGCACAGGGCATGAAAATGCAATCCGTCGAGGCCGGCCAGCCGCTCGGGCCGGAAATGCTCGCTGGTCACGCCCAGGCGGGAATAACGGCTGCAGGGGTTGTACAGGTCAACATCCACCTCGGAATATTCGGGGTTAACCCGAATACCGCAGGAAACCGGCCGGGAGTGGGCAGCCACCCGGTCCCGGAACCGCTCCCACTGGTTGCAGGAGTTGAACACCAGATGATCGGCGTAACCTAGCATCTCGGCAAACTCTTCCTCCCGGTAGGCCGGACAATAGACATGAACCTCGCCGCCGAATTCCTCGGCGGCCAGCCGGGCTTCGTCCAGGGAGCTGGCGCTGGCTCCGGGCAGCACCGCCCGGATCTGCGGGAACAGACTCCACATGGCAAAGCCCTTGAAGGCCAGGATGATTTTGGCCCCGGTACGCCGCTGCACTTCGTCCAGCACCTCCAGGTTGGCCGCCAGCCTGCCGGTGTCGCACACATAGCTGGGCGTGGGCACCCGAACTACAAAAGGAAACTTGGTCAAGATATCGCTGTTCATTTTAACTCCAGCTCGTAAACGTTCAGCAGGGCCAGCAACCTGTTGATCCAACGGATCGTAACCCGAACAGCCGGGCCGCAGATTCGGACGATCAGCCAGGCGCAGCGTACACAGGGTACCCAAGGCTGGCTGATCGCCCGAAGATGCGCTGCGGCTGTTGGGTTACGTTTACTCCAGCTCCACCACGTTCCAGGGCAGGCCGTGGCGGTTGAGCTGCTCCATGAAGGGGTCGGGATCCAGCTGCTCCAGATTGTAAACCCCGGGCTTTTTCCAGGGGCCGTTGATCAGCATCATCGCCCCGATCATGGCCGGCACCCCGGTAGTGTAGGAAACTGCCTGGCTGCCCACCTCCCGGTAGCACTCCTGGTGATCGCAGTTGTTGTAGATGTAGATCTTGCGGGGCTTGCCGTCCTTGACTCCTTCCATGATGTTGCCGATGCAGGTCTTACCCTTGGTGCGCGGCCCCAGCGAGGCGGGGTCCGGAAGCACGGCCTGGAGGAAATGCAGGGGCACGATCTCCCGGCCCTGGAAATTGATCGGCTCGATGGAGGTCATCCCCACATTCTGCAAAACCTCCAGGTGCTTGAGGTACTTTTCGGAAAAGGTCATCCAGAAGCGGATCCGCTTCAAGCCCTTGATATTCTTTACCAAGGACTCCAGTTCCTCGTGGTACATCAGATAGGCATCCCTGGGTCCGATTCCCGGGAAATCGAAGGTCCACTTTTTCTCCAGGGGTTCGGTGTCCACCCACTGGCCGTTTTCCCAGTAGCGCCCCTTGGCGGTGACCTCCCGGATGTTGATCTCGGGATTGAAGTTGGTGGCAAAGGGGTAACCGTGGTCGCCGCCGTTGGCATCCAGGATATCGATATAGTGAATCTCGTCGAAATAATGTTTGGCGGCGTAGGCGCTGAAGACGTTGGTCACCCCGGGATCAAAACCGCTGCCCAGCAGGCCCGTTATACCCTTTTCCCGGTAAGATTCATGGAAGGGCCACTGGAGGTGATAGTCGAAGAACGGATTATCGGGGGATTCGTAATTGGCGGTATCGAGATAGTCCACCCCGCACTCCAGGCAGGCCTCCATGATGGTCAGATCCTGGTACGGCAGGGCCAGGTGAAGCACCACCGCCGGCTGCACCCCCTTGATCAGTTCCACCAGCTCCGACTTCCGGTCGGCATCCACCCGGGCCACCTCTATTTGCCGACCGAAGCGCTCCCTAATGGAATCGCGGATCGCCTCACATTTTTCCGGAGTCCGGCTGGCCAGCACGATTTCGCTGAAAACCTCCGGTACCTGGGCACACTTATGGGCCGCCACGCTGCCGACTCCACCGGCTCCGATAATCAGTACTTTCGCCATATCAACCAACCTCCTGCAAATTTGCGTCTCCCCGCGGCCAGACCGCCACGGGACAAGTTTTTCCGTAAGCGGTCACAGGGCACCGCATCTTGCGGCGATCAGGCCGGCTCACGTACTGATGTACGCTTCGCCGTCGCGGCTCACCACAACCTGCGGCACCCTGTGACCGCTTACCATTTTGCCACCGTAATCACTTTCGTTTTTCCGGTT
>PWOG01000236.1 GCA_003557565.1 Desulfobulbaceae bacterium | reverse complement strand
GATTTCGGCCACCAACAAGGACCTGGAAGAAGAGATCATGGTCGGCCGCTTCCGGGAGGATCTTTTCTACCGCCTGGCGGTGGTGCCCATCCGGGTCCCGCCCCTGCGTGAACGCAAGGGTGATGTACCACTGCTGGTGGATCATTTTCTGGCCAAGTACGCCAAACTTTTCAACAAGGACATCCACCGGATTTCCTCCTATGCCATGCAGGTCCTGATGGATTATGACTTTCCCGGCAACGTCCGGGAGCTGGAAAACATCATCGAGCGCGGGGTGGCCATGGAGAACTCCCAGATCATCCTGCCCGAAAGCCTGACCCTTTCCGATCATCGCCGGAGCCGGGGAACCGCCGCCGGTTCAAAAAACGACCGCCGGTCCATTGCCGAGGAAGTCTTCAATCGCGGCCTGGAACCAGCTCTGGCCGACCTGGAACAGGAAATGATCATCAGCGCCCTGGAAAAAGCCGAGAACTCAAAAACCCGTGCCGCCGAATTGCTGGGGACCAGTTTTCGGTCCCTGCGCTACAAGATCAAAAAATACGGCATAGAGCCGGGCAAGCCATGACCATCCAACCCGCCGTTGTGCCGGCCCGGGCCGGTTCCAACCACACTACTGACCAACACAGCAGCTTAAAAAATCAACTGGCCCGTTATTTTTTCCTGCGGGTAAGCTTTCTCACCCTGGTTCTGGGAATCACTGCCCTGCTGGAAGCCAGAGGGCATCGCCTGACCACCGATCTCTATCATTATCCCCTGCTCTTCATCACCGGGGTTTACCTTTTCACCATTGTCTCGGCCACCATGCTGGGGCGGCTCAAACGGCCGCAACGTTTTGCCTCCATCCAGGTCGGCATCGACATTCTGCTGATTTCCTGCCTGGTACTGTTCAGTGGCACCAGCCAGTCGCTGTTCACCGTGGTTTATTTTCTGCCCATCATCGCCGCCGCCTTCATGCTTTATCAACGCGGCGCCCTGATGGTGGCCGCCCTCTGTACCTTCGCCTACGGCTTCCTGCTGGTGCTGGAGCACACTCACTACGACTTCAATTTTCTGGTCATCGGGCCCAGTACCGACGTCAGCCTGGAGCGGCTGCTCAACCTTTTTGCCATCAACGGTCTTTCCTTTTTCCTGGTCGCTGGGCTGGCCGGGGCCCTGGCGAGCCGCCTTTACCGCACCGAAGCGGCCCTGTCCCGGACCACCACCCATTTCGATCGTTTAAGCAACCTCTACAAGCAGATCTTTGACGATATCACCACCGGCATTATAACCGTCGACGGCCAGCGCCGGATCACCTCCTGCAACCGGGCAGCGGAAGGGATCAGCGGCTGGAGGGCCGATGAGGTGATGGGCAGGAAAGTGGAGGAAATTTTCCCTGAAATTAAAGCCGCCGCAGATATGACGGCCAGTGATCGGGCGGAATGTGAGGCCAGCCGAAAAAACGGCGAAAAAATCCCGGTGGGCTACTCTTGGAGCCCCCTTCATGGAACCGGTACCGAGGACAACAGTTTCATCCTCTCGCTCAAGGATCTCAGCCTGATCAGAGAGATGGAGGCCAGGGTCCAGCAAAGCGAGAAGATGGCGGCAGTGGGTGAAATGGCCGCCGGGGTGGCCCACGAGTTCCGCAACCCGCTGGCGGCCATTTCCGGTTCCACCCAGCTTTTGGCACAACGTCTGCGGGACCAGCCCGAACAGGAAAAACTGCTGGCCATCATCACCCGTGAATGCGACCGGCTGGAAGCGGCGGTCAGAAATTTCCTGCTTTTCTCCCGCCCTGCCAACCCCCAAAAACAATGGTTGAACTTAAAGGAGCTGTGGGAAGAAAGCGCCTCCCTGATCAACCAGTCCCCGGAATGCACGGACCAGCATCGCCTGAGGGGAGAAATGCCGGATGACCTGGAAATTTGGGCCGACCGGGAGCAACTGCGCCAGGTCTTGCTCAACCTGGTGAGCAACGCCTGTCAGGCCATGCCCGACGGCGGTGAGATCAAATGCCGGGCCGAACCCGGACGGACGGGGGATGGGCAGGGCGTGACCATTAAAGTCCAGGACCAGGGTGGCGGCATACCACCGGAAATACATGAAAAAATCTTCAACCCCTATTTCACCACCCGACAGGATGGTACCGGCCTGGGCCTGGCCATTGTTCATCAGCTCATCAAAGGACACGGCGGCCATATCAGTGTCGACAGCACTCCCGGAGGAACCACCTTCACCATCGAACTGGGATGGTAATTATCCATAATCACTGCATCTTCACGTCAACATCCCCAGCGATACACAATCGTTCACCAGGGCCAACGGCAGGTTGGTCAATCCTCAAAGAATCACCGAGCCTTTTCAGGGTTGGACAGCATCCAATAGCGCAGGGCTGTCCGGCCGGTATCTTTTTCCCGGGCGCTGATCATCACCCGGTTGATCCGTCGGGTCAACGGAGTATCGTTCTCTATGTAGGCAAAATCGCCCTCGACTTCGGCCTGCTGCCAGCCCAGCTCACTGACATAAACCCCGATGGTGCCTGGCAGGTAACGTTCTGGGTAAAGCAACCGGGCGCCGATCCTGGCCGGGGGATTTTCGGCCAGGGGCTGCAACCCCGGGGTCATGTCCGTAAAGGGCAGGTCAACCCGCTCCAGGACTTCCCGAAAATGCTCCATGGTCGACCAGTTCTGCCCCAGTATGGGCTCCCTGGTGATCATAAGCGGATCAGTAGCATCACTGACCGAGCCACCATCCTGGGTGAGTATCGCCTCATAACCGATCTTTTCCGCTTCTTCCAGAACAATATGGTTGTATTCCCCGTAGGGTATGGCAAAAAAACTCGGCTTCTGTTTCAGCCGTCGCTCCAGGATCTCTTGACCCAACCGTAAATCATCACCGATCCAGCGGCGGTATTCGGCCTCACCCATCTCCCCGGGCCAGTCGGCCATACGGTGATGGGAATAACCGTGATCCTGAAAATCGACCCTGGCGGCAGCCATTTCCTCCACCTGCTCCCAGGTCAGGTAATTGGCATACCCCTTTTCCAGGCCCTCGACGTAGAGGAAGACGGTGAAAGGAAAATCGTGTTTTTTAAGCACCGGCCAGGCTTTGGTATAGGTGGTACGATAGCCGTCATCAACGGTGATAACCACGGTCCGGGGCGGCAGGGGGCGATCTTTACGCAGTTTAGTCACCAGTTTCGCCAGGGAAATGACGTTGTAGTTGTTATCCGCCAGATAGGCCATCTGTTGCCGGAATTGATCCATGTCCACGTTGGTGGTGGGATAACGTTCGTCACCGAAGTGGTGGTACAGATACACCGTCGCCCCACCACGCTGTTCCTGTTGGCCTTCCGCCCAAGCAGGAACCGCCAGGGACAGGACCAGAAAACACCAGACAAATCTCCACAAAACCATCAAAAAACCTCTTTTTTTATGGACCGCCTCAAAAACGCGGCACTAACTCCGGCCTGCCGGGGGAAGACCTCCCCGGGAACCAGGCCACAACTAATCCAGCCGGGTCAGTCGTAACGACTCCCGGGCCAATTGTTCTTTAATTTCCGCCGGGTTCAGGGCCAGGGTGAGACCATCATACCGCTGCAACCGGTTGCCCCGGATGATGCGCCCCAGATCAGCAACATAGAGCTCCCTTTTTTCCGAATAATAGCGCAGTCCGTTGATCAGAGCCAGGGGGTCCCGGGTCTCCCGTCTGATCTCACGGAGGGTGCTGTAGGCTGAAACCCGGTTAATCATCAGCAGATAAGCCCGAACGGAATCCAGCAGGGAATCGTAGGCGGCCACCCGATGAGTCATCCCCGGAGTCCGGTTGGCGGGAACCATGCCCTCGCTGCCCCAGGTCCAGATGCCGAAAATATTGTTGCCTTCCTGGACGAACCGGGAAGTACCCCAGGCCGACTCCATGGCCGCTTGGGCCAGAATCAGGCTCAATGGCAGCACATCGACGCGGTTGAGCAAAACATCGAGGTTTTCGGTTCTGTACCTGGTGCTGAGGTCCACGAGGAACTCCTGCTCCAAGGGCTCCAGGCCGCAATCCCGGGGAGCAACTTTTGCTGCCACCAATTTTGCCAGGGAACAACCGTTGAATTCCATCCGGCCGATGAGCCGCAACAGTTCTGCCCGTTCATGGGCCACCTCTGCCAGGGCGACCATGGCGGTGGGGGCCAGGGTATGAAGAAAAAGCCGTTTGCGAATTGACACCTCAAGTTCATCCAGATCGTCCGGGAAGGCGGTAAAAACCAGCGGCGGCAAGGGTTGCTCTACTTCCATCTCCCACAGGTCCAGGGTGGCCAGAAAATCGATTATCGAAGCACATTCCCTGGCTTCCACCAATAGCAGCTCATGCTTGTCATTATCATTTGGTATAAGCAGGTCCGAATTTGCAGCCAGCGGATCAATCACCGGGTGCGTATCATCAGATAACGGCGGCCGGACAAGAATCACCGCCAGCACAAACAGGAACAGCACCAGACGCACCACAAAACGGGTCAACTCCGGATCCACCGCCAGTCGCCCGAACTGATGATATGAGCCCCGCCCGGGTGCCGGATAATCGCTATCTGTCATAACTCACCATTTTTTTTGCCTGAGCGGATTACTCCTTATTGTCGTAGAACAACAACCTCCGCCCCATTGATTGCCAGCCAAACAAGCCATAAATACCACAAACAGGAATAAATCGCAAAGTTACCACAAACGGCTTTAGGGGGTTGAAACGGTAAATTTACGCAAGCAGGCCGGCAAAGCATGACAATCCATGCAAGCCGGCCTGCTTGGCACCGGGGTACGGATACTGGAGGGATTATTGTTTGTTAAACAGGGAAGCCTGCGGCGCCTCTTCTTCGGCCTTGGCGGCCACCGCATCGCTGACCTCCTCCACCCGGCGAATGGGCCGGGTGGACAGGCGCTTGCCGATGGCACCGATACCCTTGATCAGGAAATTGTCACAACGGAAAACCTCCCGGTTTTTCCGGGACCGGGGGGAAGGAGAAAGATGGGCCCGGAGGTTGATACCCTCGCCGGTCTTTAAGAACAATATCTCCGACCGGCGGTGCTGCTCAAAGAGCCGATACTCCTTGTCAACGATGAATTTGGGGGTGACAAAGCGTTTTAGATAGCAGAGATTTTGCTTGCCGTCGCGGTAGACCAGGTTAAAGGTTTTCTTTTCGGCCACCCGGCCCCACCAGACCAGGTCATGGCCGATGAAGATCTTGTCCGGAACGTTGATCACCTTGTACCAGCCGCTTTTGTCGATCAGCATGATCCGGTCATATTCCGAACAGGCCAGGGAGTTTTCCGGCCCGGCCTTGACCTGGGTGCCGAAAAAGCCGCTTTCCGGATCATAGCCCAGGGTCAGGTTGGTCAGGGCCACCTGGCTGGCCTGGACCTCGGTGAAGGTGGCCAGTTCGGTGCGGCGGGGATAATCATCACCGTAACGGGCCAGCAAATCATCAATGAAACGGATGCTGAAACCGGTCATGTCACTCAGATTTTTTTCCACCTTCTTGATCTGCCGCTGGGTGTTCTTGATCTCCTTTTTCTTGCGCTCGATATCGTAGCGGGAGATGCGCTTGATCTTGATTTCCAGCAGCTTTTCAATATCCTCCCGGCTCACCGGCCGAACCAGGTCGGCGGTGAAAGGCTCCAGGGCCTGGTCCACCGACTTGATCACCAGTTCATAGGTGGAACATTCCTCGATCTGCTTGTACAACCGCTCTTCAATGAAGATCCGCTCCAGCAGGTGGGCCTGCAGGCGTTCCTTGAGGCGGTCCAGCTCAAGCTGCTGTTCCTTTTGCAGAACATCATAGAGGCGGGCGGTGTTTTCCTTTAACACCTCGCTCACCGTCAATATCGCCGGGGTGTTTTCCCGGATCACCGTGAGACTGGGGCTGATGGAGATCTCGCAATCGGTGAAGGCGTACAGGGCCTTGATGGTCTCCTCGGCCCTGACCCCGCGGGCCAGCTTGACCTCGATCTCCACATCTTCGGCGGTGTAGTCGTTAATGGAAAGAATCTTGAACTTGCCGGCCCGGGCCGCCTTTTCAATGCTTTCAATCAACCCCTGGGTGGTGGTGCCAAAAGGGATTTCCCGGATAATAACGGTCTTGTCATCCTTTTCCTCGATCCTGGCCCGGCAGCGCAGGCGGCCGTTGCCTTCGTCGTAGGCGGAGATATCCAGCAGACCGCCCTGGTAAAAATCGGGATAGACCGTAAAGTCCTCGCCTTTTAAGATCTGCCTCTGGGCTTTTAGCAGCTCGCAAAAATTGTGGGGCATGATCTTGGTGGCCATGCCCACGGCGATCCCTTCGGCCCCCTGGAGCAGCAGCAGCGGCAGCTTGGCGGGCAGGCTCACCGGTTCTTTCATCCGGCCGTCGTAGGAATCGGCGAACTCGGTGAGCTCCCGGTTGAACATGGTTTCCCGGGCCAGGGGGCTCAAACGGCATTCGATATAGCGGGCGGCGGAAGCCGAGTCGCCGGTATAGATATTGCCGAAGTTGCCCTGCCGCTCGATGAGATAGCCTTTGTTGGCCAGATTGACCAGGGCGGAAAAGATGGAGGCATCCCCGTGGGGGTGCAGCTTCATGGTCTCCCCCACCACGTTGGCCACCTTGTGGAAACGTCCGTCATCCACGTTATGCAGAGTCTGGAGGATCCGCCGCTGCACCGGTTTGAGCCCGTCGACGACATCGGGGATGGCCCGTTCGCGAATCACATAGGAGGTATAGTCTATGAAATTTTCATCGAAAAGCCGATGCAGATCGCCGTATTGTGCAGTTTCCATGACTGTTTTCCATTCTCCAGAGCCGGTTTTCCCGGACCTTGACCAACCCTCAGGCGCTGACCGCGGCCGTTTGGCACCACCTGTAATTTACACCAGATGCGACATGATATAGTTCCGGCGACCGGGAGTGTTCTTGCCCATATAAAACTCCAGAATCCGGGGGACCTCGCTTAAGGTATCGATATCCACCTGTTTAAGGCGCATCTGTGGGCCAATGAACTGTTTGAATTCCCGGGGAGAAATTTCCCCCAGACCCTTGAAGCGGGTTACCTCCACCGGGCGCCGGACCTTGCCGCGGCCGGCCAGCTTTTTCTCCGCCTCACTCCTTTCCCGGTCGTGGTAACAGTATATGGTCTCTTCCTTGTTACGCACCCGGAAAATCGGCGTTTCCAAAATATATACATGACCCCGCTTGACCAGGGACTCAAAGTAATGAAGGAAGAAAGTCAAAACCAGATTACGGATGTGCAGCCCGTCCACATCGGCGTCGGTGGCGATGATGATCTTGTCGAAACGCAGCCGGCCGATGGATTCCTCGATATCCAGGGCCCGCATGATACTGTACATCTCGTCATTTTTATACAACAGGGCCAGGGGCTGGCCGTAAACGTTGAAAGGCTTGCCCTTCAGGGAAAAAACCGCCTGGGTCATGGGATCGCGGGCGCTGACAATGGAGCCGGAAGCGGACTGGCCCTCGGTGAGAAAAATCATGTTTCCCCGATCCGGCGGCGAAGGTTTGCCCGGGGCGGGGTGATACTTGCAATCCTTGAGCTGGGGGATTTTCAGGGCCACCTTGCGGGCCTTGGCCTTGGCCTCCTTGCGGACATGCTGCAGCTCCTTTCGCACCTTGGCGCTCTGCTGGATCTTGTCGATGACCAGGTCGGCAATCTCGGTGTTTTTATACAAAAAGGCGCTGACCGCCTGGCGCACCACCGCCACGATCTCGCTGCGGATATCGGTGTTGCCCAGCTTGTTCTTGGTCTGGGACTCAAAGATCGGATCCCGGACCTTGACCGCCACGGCCCCCACCACCCCTTCCCGGGCGTCCTCGCCGTCGAATTTCTTGCCGGCGAACTCGTTGATCCCCTTGAGCAGTCCTTCCCGGAAGGCGGAAAGATGAGTGCCGCCCTCGTTGGTGTAAGTGCCGTTGACAAAGGAAAAATAAGTCTCGCCGTAATTGTCGGTATGGGAAAAGGCGAACTCGATGGTTTTATCACGGAAATGGATCGGCTCGTAGAGCTGGGTGCCGCTGGTTTCCGCCTCCAGCAGATCAAGCAGGCCGTTTTCCGAACAGAAACTCTCGCCGTCGAAGGTCAGACACAGGCCGGCATTGAGGTAGGAATAACGCTTGAGACGCTTGCGGATGAATTCACGGTTGAAAGTGTAATCACCAAACATCTCGGGGTCTGGTTGGAACTCCACCAGGGTGCCGTTTTTCTCCCGGCTCTTGCCGTTTTCTTCCTCCTGCAGCACTCCGGCGGCAAACACGGCCCGGGCGAACTCACCGTCCCGAAACGAGGTAACTTCAAAGTGTTTCGACAGGGCGTTGACCGCCTTGGTCCCCACTCCGTTGAGGCCCACCGAAAACTGAAAGGCATCGGTATTGTACTTGGCCCCGGTGTTGATCACCGACACGCATTCCACCAGCTTGCCCAGAGGAATACCGCGCCCGTAATCCCGGATCAGCACTTTCCCCTCCCCGGTCACCGAGACCTCAATGGCCTCACCGGCCCCCATGATAAATTCGTCCACCCCGTTGTCGATGACTTCCTTGAGCAGTACATAAATCCCGTCATCGGGGTGGCTGCCATTACCCAGACGCCCGATATACATCCCCGGACGCATCCTGATATGCTCCAGTGAACTCAGGGTTTTGATCTTGCTTTCATCGTACACGGCAGCGTTTAAAGTCATGGCAGACCAAGGTACAGGGTTGAATTGAAAGAGGCAACCGAAAGGGCAAAAACACCCAACGGCAGCCTGACATTACAAGTCGGCTTTTAAGATTGCCCTGTATATCGCGCCTGCCCAATCGACGCAATGACAATTTAGCTTCCTTTACTCAAGCGGGCACTGTGTAACCGACCTGTAACACCAAGAAAACAGGTTACCAGTCGGGCCTGTAAGGTGGTTGCATTTTTTCTACCGGGTCCGTTTGGCCGCCCCTGCCCAACCCGGCACAACGTATCGTTCACCGTATTGTTAAAACGTATTGTTCACCGGGCCAAAACATCGCGCTCCTGAAAAGCGGGCATCGGTCTGGTACTGGCTACGACAACATTTTTTGTGAGTGATCACAGGATCCATCCTGGAGTAAGCGGTCACGGGGTGCCGCAGGTTGCGGCAAGCGATACGGCGGTGCCTACATCAGTACGTGAGCCGGCTCGATCACCGCGCTTTCGGCGGTGCCCCGTGATCGCTTACCAATTTTTTCTTGACCGTTGAGCGATATTCCCCTATCCCTTTCTAAGCCCGCACCATCACCAGATAATGTCAGGAGGAGTATTTTTTAATGAGTGAAGAACTGAACAAACAGCTGGGCACCAGAGAGATAATCTGGCGCCTGGAGGACCTCTACCAGGGAACGGACGACCCGGCCCTGACCAATGATTTGGCCACCTGCGAGGAAGAGGCCAGGGCCATTAAGGCCGAATTTGCCGGCCGCCTTGCCGACCTGGACGCCGCCGGCCTGCGGCAGCTGGTACAGCGGCTGGAAACCCTGGAATCACGCTTGGGCAGAACCGCCACCTTTGCCTTTCTCAACTTTACCACCCAGACCAAGAATGCCGCCGCCGGCGCCCTGCTGCAGAAGATCCGGGAAGCCGGCAGCCGGATCGGCAAGGAAACGGTCTTTTTCGAACTGGAGTGGAGCCGGCTCGATGCCGACCTGGCGCAAAACCTTATGGAGGCCCCGGAAACCTCGGAATATCGCCACTACCTGGCCAGTCTGCGCCGGTATGCCCCGCACCTGCTCGGCGATGCCGAGGAAGCCCTGCTCATCGAACGGGCCCCCGCCGGTCGCAGCAGTTGGACCACCCTCTTTGACAAGATCATGGGGCATTTGCGCTTCGGCGCCAACGGCCGCAGCGAGGAAGAGGTCTTGAGCGATCTTCACCTGCCGGATCGTGATCAGCGCCGCCGGGCCGCCGCCGAATTGACTGCGGGGCTGGACAGCCAGCTGCATGTCCTGACCCACACCTTCAACACCCTGCTGGCCGACAAGATGATCGACGACCGGCTGCGGAATTTCCCCCACTGGCTCAGCTCCATGAACCTTCATAACGAGCTTGCCGACGCCACGGTGGAAACCCTGGTCAACGCGGTCACCGACCGATATGACATCCCCCAGCGCTACTACCGGCTCAAACGAACCCTGCTGGGCCTGGACGAACTGCTGGACTACGACCGTTACGCCCCCCTGCCCGACCTGCCCACCACCACGGTAAACTGGGAGCAGTGCCGGGAACTGGTCTTGCAGGCCTTCAACGATTTCAGCCCGGAGATGGCCGATCAGGCCGAGCTGTTTTTTCAGCGGGGCTGGATTCACGCCCCCCTGCTGGAAGGCAAAAGAGGCGGAGCCTTCGCCCACCCGGCGGTACCGGAAGTTCATCCATACATCATGGTCAATTACACCGGCAACCTGCGGGATATCTCCACCGTGGCCCACGAACTGGGACACGGAGTTCATCAGCACCTGGCCGCCGCCCGGGGGTATTACAACAGCTCCACCACCCTGGTGCTGGCCGAAACCGCCTCGGTGTTCGCCGAACTGCTTTTGTTCAACCGGCAGCTGGCCCTGCTGGACAGCGCCGAGGCCCGCCGGGCCTTCACCTGCCAGAAGCTGGAATCGATCTTTGCCACCGTTTTCCGCCAGATCGCCATGAACCGTTTCGAAGACCGGGTCCACAACGCCCGGCGCCTTGAGGGGGAGCTGAGCACCGAACAGATCTCCGCCCACTGGCGGGCCAGCCAGGAGGAGATGTTCGCCGACAGCATCACCTTAAGCGATGATTACAACACCTGGTGGTCCTATATCCCCCATTTCCTCAACACCCCCGGCTATGTTTATTCCTATGCCTTCGGTGAACTGCTGGTACTGGCCCTGTTCAAGATTTACCAGCAGGACCCGGAGGTCTTTGTACCCAAATATCTGGACCTGCTCAAGGCCGGAGGTTCCGCCACTCCTTACCAGCTGGTTAAACCCTTTGGGGTGAATCTCGACGACCCCGCTTTCTGGAACGGAGGTCTCCAGGTGATCGATGAGATGCTGCAGGGGGTGGAATGACGGATACCATTTACCCGGGGCTTATTCCATAACTGAACGAGGCCACGGGGTAAGCGACCACAGGGTGCCGCATCTTGCGGCAAGCGGACCGGCGCCGCGTACCTCAGTAAGCAAGCCGGGCCGATCGCCGCAAGATGCGGTGCCCTGTGATCGCTTACCTTATTCCCGCTTGCAAAATCACCCGCCTTGCTGTACAGTCAGCGGGTTTCACAACTACGCACATCCCTGACGGGCCCGCGATCGCTGTTTGCATCGTCGGCTCCGAATTTCCCGCTGGTGCCCGGATTACTGTCTCATCCGGGTGGGGGACGAGGGATGGAGGATCAACCAAAATCAGCTGTTATAAGGAGAAATCATGTCCCACGTAACCATGAAGGAAATGCTCGAGGCCGGCCTCCATTTCGGCCACCAGACCCGCCGCTGGAACCCCAAGATGAAGCCCTATATCTTCGGGGCCAGAAACGGCATCTACATCATCAACCTGGACAAAACCCTGCCCTTGTTCAACAAGGCCTGTGATGTCGCCGGCAACATCGCCGCCAAGGGCGGCAGCATCCTTTTTGTCGGCACCAAGCGCCAGGCCCAGGAGATCATCCGGGAAGAGGCCACCCGTTGCGGGATGTTCTATGTCGACCACCGCTGGCTCGGGGGCATGCTCACCAATCACCAGACCATCAAAAACAGTGTTGAGCGCCTCAAGAATTACACCACCATGCAGGAAGACGGCAGCATCAACCGGTACAAGAAAAAAGAAATCCTGATGATCCAGAAGGAAACCGTCAAGCTCGAACGCAACATCGGCGGGATCCAGGAAATGAAGTCGCTGCCCGCGGCCATTTTCGTCGTCGACCCCAAGCGGGAAAGCATTGCCGTGACGGAGGCCAACCGCCTGGGCATTCCGGTGATCGCCATCGCCGACACCAACTGCGATCCCGAAGGCATTGACCATCTGATTCCCGGCAACGACGACGCCATTAAATCCATTCGCCTGGTCAGCTCCAAGCTGGCCGATGCTATTCTGACCGGCAAGGAAAATCACGCCATGGCCCAGCAGGCCGCCGCCGACAAACAGGAAGCAGAAGAAGCGGCCGCCGCCAAGCAAGAAGAGGCGGCCCCGGCAGCCCCGACGGCAGACTGAGCCCAAGGCCGGCTGATCACTGCCCCGGGGGTATACCCGGGGGGTGGATACTCGACCATGCCGCAGGTTGCCCCTCCCGGACAACCTGCGGCATGGTCGAGCGTTTACGGTTCATAAAACTCACAGGACAATGGTTTTGTCCTTTATTTGTGATAAACGGACGCCACGGTTCGTTTTTTTTGTACCAATTTCTCAATAAATCCAATTGATTTTCAACTTGAAAAAGGTGACACCGTGCAGATTACTTCCCAAATGGTCAAGGAACTCCGCGACAAAACCAACGCGGGGATGATGGATTGCAAAAAGGCCTTAGGCGAAACCGGCGGCGACATGGAAAAAGCCGTTGATTTTCTGCGCCAGAAAGGTCTGGCAGTGGCCCGCAAACGTGCCGATCGGGCCACCAGCGAAGGGGTGATCGAGACCTATATTCACGCCGGCGGCAAGCTCGGGGTAATGGTGGAAGTGGGCTGCGAAACCGATTTTGTGGCCAAAAACAGCGATTTTCAGGAATTTGCCAAAAATATTGCCATGCATATCGCCGCCGCCGCCCCCCTGTCCATCACCCGTGAAGAAGTTCCCACCGAAGCCCTGGAGCGGGAGCGCAACATCTACACGCAGCAGGCCAAGGAGTCAGGCAAGCCGGAAAACATCATTGAAAAAATCGTCGATGGCAAAATCGACAAGTTTTACTCAGAGGCCTGCCTGATGGAACAGAAATATGTAAAAAACCCTGATCTGACCATCCAGGATCTGCTCAATGAGCTGATCGCCACCCTGGGAGAGAACATCACCATCAAACGCTTTGCCCGCTTTCAAGTCGGCGCGTAGAGCTGTCCCATGAGCGAGCCAGTGGAACATAACAGCAAACCGGTACCCGGAGACGGTGAACCCTGCCGCCGGGTGCTGCTCAAGCTCAGCGGTGAAGCCCTGATGGGAGACCAATCCCACGGAATCGACCCCAACATCCTGGGTTATCTGGCCCGGGAAATCCGTGAGGTCACCAGCCTGGGAGTGCAAACCGGGCTGGTGATCGGGGCCGGCAACATCTTCCGGGGCATGGCCGGTTCCGTCTCCGGGATGGACCGAAGCACCGCCGACAACATGGGCATGCTGGCCACGGTGATCAACGCCCTGGCCCTGCATGATGCTTTGGAACGCAACGGGGTGCCCTCGCGGGTGCTTTCAGCCCTTGCCATGCCCACGGTCTGTGAGCCATACTCACGCCAGAAGGCCTTTCACCATCTTAATAAGCAACGGGTAGTCATTTTCGCCGCCGGCACCGGCAACCCCTACTTCACCACCGATACTGCCGCCATGCTGCGGGCCCTCGAAATCAGGGCCGACCTGGTCTGCAAGGCCACCAGGGTGGATGGAGTCTATGACAAGGATCCTCTGCGCCATGCCGACGCCGTACGGTTTGACCGCCTGAGTTTTGCCGATGTGCTGAGCCGGCAGCTCAGGGTTATGGACACGGCGGCGATCTCACTGGCCATGGACAACACCACCCCCATCATGGTATTCGATATGATGGCTGCCGGTAATATGCGCAAAGCGGTTATGGGCGAGCAGATCGGCACCCTGATTGCGCCGTAAACCAACAGCCGCACTGCATCTTCGAGCAATCAGCCAGGCTTTTAGTACCCGGTGTACACGGCGCCTGGCTGCTCACTCGAATCCACGACTCGGCTGCCGGTTTCCGGCCCCCGT
>PWOG01000340.1 GCA_003557565.1 Desulfobulbaceae bacterium | reverse complement strand
GGCGACGTGGACGGGAAGAAGAGATGGCATGGCTTGAAAACGGGGTCGGCAGGAATAAGGAGCTAAAGTTTGTAGACCTTGCGCAGCAGTTGTTTTTCGTCGGCGTAGGTTATCCGGGCCAGGGCCTCGGCCGGGGGCAGCCAGAGCAGCTGCTGGACCTCGCCGTTGGGTTGGAATTCGTCGAGACCGGCCAGGGGCTGCATCTTCCAGTAAAGCACCACCTTGGGGAGTTCCCCGACCAAGTAGTGAACGCAGCCGGCAAAGCCATTCAGCCGGGCGCGGCAGCCGGTTTCCTCGCGCACCTCCCGCAGGGCCGTGGCCGGCAGGCTCTCGCCGGGATCCTGCTTGCCCTTGGGCAGGCTCAAATCGCCGTTATAACGCTGGCGATAAACCAGGGCGATCCGTAATTGCTCTCCCCGGTCCCGCTCCAGGATCCCCCCGGCGGCCATGATCAGGGCATCGGCCGTTTCATGGTCCGGGTTTGGGCTGTTTTCCTGTCTCATTTGTATAGCCCTCGCAATCTACTTGCGGCGCCACCTGCCGTCGGGCATTCGGATGTACTGGCCCGCCGGGGTGCGCTCAATGGCCTTCTGGCCGGCCAGCAGTTCCACGTCCCGCAGATCAATGTTGTTGTCCCGGGCCACTCGCCGGTATTCCTCCCGGCGGGCCTCGTTGATCAACCGGGCAATGGTTTCGGCCCGGGAGTTGTCCTCCACCACCCCGAGGTAGCCGTCGGGCTGTTCTCCCAGCTGTCCCTGGGCCTTGGCCTCGCCCAGAGCGTCCATGGCCTCCTCCAGGGTCATGGCCGCCAGGGGGGGAGTGGTGATCAGCAGCAACAGGATCGCCGGCAGCAGCAGCGGCAGCCGGCGGGCAAGGCGTAAGGAAAAATGACAAAAAGTTTTCATGATCGTCTCCCGTTAAAAAAGTCCGCTTTCCGGGCTTAAGATTTCATCAAGATCGCGCTCGACCCGGACCATGATCTCATGTTCGATTTTAACATCGAGCTTGATATGGATCGGTTCGGTGGGGGCGGCCAGTTCCACCCGGGGCGTGCAGGCAACGGACGACAGGCCCGGCAGCGCAAGCAGCAGCAGCAGCCAACTTAACAGTGGAGATAATTTCATGACGGATACTCCTTGGCAGAAAAAAAGAAACCGGGATTTGATCCGGACTTCCGGGCATAGTTATATATGCAAAGATAACCGGGGGTCAACGGTAGCGCTCTTTGATGCGCTGCCGGATGGTATCGCTGATCCGGTTGGTTAACTGGAGCCCGGCCAGCAGCTGCGGAATATTTTCCTCGATATTGATCTCCAGTAAAATGGGCCGCCCCCGTTCTATTTGGGGGTTGCTTCCTTCCAGCCGCAGGTCCAGCAGCAGGGTGCCGTCCTCCAGGTAGGTCGCCTCCGCCGCCAGGGCATTGTAATGGAAATCACTCAAGGCGTCGAGTGCCAGTTTCAGGGCGGGATGGCGCTGTGCCAGGGCGGCGGCCGCCTTGCCGTCGTAGCTGATAGCCCCTCCGGGGGGGCGGGCGGTCAGCAGGCCGTCGGTGAGCGAGATTTTACCCTCCTGGCGGCGCAGGGGCAAGTGGCCGTCGATCAGCCCGGTGCCGGTCAGCCCAGGGATCGGGTAGACGGCCAGTAAGCGGGCCATTTCCAGGCCCTCGATCCGGAGATTGACAGGGAAATCATCCTGGCCCGGGGTTATAGCAAACGGCTCGGCCCAAAGCCTGCCCCCCAGAAAACCGGCTTCCAGCGTTTCCACCTCCAAACGGCCCCGGCCGGGCCGGGAGGAGGGAGCCCGGTAATTGCCCCTGGCTTTTACCGGTCCCAGGGCAATCCCGGGGTTGAATTCCCACAGCTCAAGGTCGACGGCGGTCAATTCCAGCCAGTCCTCTTCCACCTGGAAAGGTATTACCAGGTCAAGATCCTTAAAGAAGGCGGTCTGGTAGATGCCGTCGACCCCGCTCAGGCGCAGCTGTCCCGTCGCCCGCCAGCCGTCTTGCCGGCCGGTCAGCTTAGCCTGGCCGGTTAGCAAACCTGATTCCAGCTCCGGCAGGGGCTCCGGCAAATTCAGCCCATCCATCAAGGGTGGAAGGAAGGGTGGAGGTGTAAACGGTAATTTTGTTTCCTGCAGCCGGATTTCCGCCTCACTTCCCGGCAGTCCGCCGGGCACCAGGAGCCGGTGCGCCAGTTTCAGCTCCGGGGTCAGGGAAAGCAGGCCGTCTACCTGCAGCCTTTTTGAGTCATAGTTGGCCCGTCCCTGCCACATCAGGGGCTGGGGCAGGAAGGGAGCCAGGGCCTCGGCTCGCAGGGTAAGATTTTCGCTGTCCAGGCTCAGTGGCCGGTGATCAAGCTGAAATGGCCCGGCAACCGTCGCTTCCCCGCCGTCGGCGAAGTCAATGCTGATGGCGAGGGTGCCCCGGCTGGTCTCTGCCGCCGGCCCGGGGGTGTCGCTGTCGATGCGGATCTTTACCCGCCGGGGATCAAGGGACGCCGGCAGTTCATGCTCTGCAAGTCGGGGCGAGAACTCGAGCCGGAGCTGCCGGTACTGGGGGGGAGTCGTTTTCTCAGTCGGCTCCGGGGTAGCGGTTACTTGCGGTTTTTTTAAATCTCCTGGCGGCGATGCAGGATTTGCCAGGAGCTGCGGCTGATCCGGCTTCCAGCCGGAAGCCGAAAGCAGCAGCGCCAGGGCGGCGGCCAGTAAGATTCGCCAACCGGTCAAGGTGCCACCAGCCAGAGCAGCTCCCGCCTTGGCGCCACCAGGGCGGCGGGGTATTTTTTGGCGGCCGCCGTACGGTCCGTCATGATTTCAGACATTATTTTTTGTTTGTCGGGGCCGCTGATCATCACCAGTATCCGAGTGGCGCTGTTGATGGCGGGCAGGGTAAGGGTCAGGCGGGGCAGGGGCGGGTCGCCGGCGGGCTCGGTCTCCGCCGCTACCAGCCGGTTTTCCTCCGCCAGCAGGGGGGAGCCGGGAAACAGCGAGGCGATATGACCGTCGTTGCCCATCCCCAGCAGAATCAAATCAAAACCCTGCCGGTCAGCTCCAAGGGAGAAAAAATCCCGGATCTGCCGTTGGTAATCAGCGGCGGCGCTGGCGATATCCTCCGCCTCACCTTGCATCCGGTGGATATTGGCGGCGGGGACCAGGCCGGAAGCCAGCAGGCTGGCGGCGGCCAGGCGATAGTTGCTGGCGGGGTGCTCCGGCGGCACACCACGTTCATCTCCCTGGAAGACATGGGTGTTTTTCCAGGGCATTTGCGCCGCCAAGGGCGGGGCGGCCAGCAGCTGATAGAGCCGCTCCGGGGTCCGGCCACCGGCCAGAACCAGGGAAAAACGGCCGTGCTCGGCGACGGCCTGGTGGGCGGCACTCAGCAGGTAGCGTCCGGCCACCTGGGCCATGGCTTCGGCGTCTCTGACAGTTTGGACCCGGATTTCAAAACTTGCGTCTGGCATGGGTTTGTTCGCCAAGATATTGCAGCCGAAAGCCGGCCAGCCGGCGGTTGGGCGGCAGGGCGCAAACTTTGCCGGCCGCCGCACTGGGGGGTTAATCGGTATTTTTTTAAGCGGGTACCATCAATATATTACCAGCTGGATCATGGCGGGTGTACCAATTTGTGTTTGCCCGGCAAACACCTCAATGGAGGTGATCACGGGGCCAAAATGGTAAGCGCCCGCAGGGTGCCGCAGGTTGTGGTG
>PWOG01000336.1 GCA_003557565.1 Desulfobulbaceae bacterium | reverse complement strand
TCAGTGCGTGAGCCGGCCCGATCGCCGCAAGATGTGGTGCCCTGGTAAGTGATCACGGGGCCAAAATGGTAAGCGATCACAGGGTGCCGCAGGTTGTGGCGAGCGGGACGGCGAAGCGTACATCAGTACGTGAGCCGGCCTGATCGCCGCAAGATGCGGTGCCCTGTGATCGCTTACGTGCCCTGTGATCGCTTACGGTTCCGGAGTTGTGCCGGGAACACGACATGAGTTCGGCCACAATTCGCAAGTGGGGTGCCAAGTACTGCTGCATGGACGACTCGATGAGGGCCCGTTTGAAGGAGCGGGAAAAGAAAATCAGCGACTTAAAAATTGGGTGTTGAGATAGATTTCTCGTGGCCGGCGGAAAGGGTAATCCGGGCCTTGGACCAGATCATTGAATGGCGGGGTAAGTCCTGGTCAATACGCTACGACAAAGGCCCCGAACATATCGGCGAGGTGTTACGCACCAGGGCCAGCCGGCAAGGAATCAGGCCCGACTACTTACAACCCGGCACCCCCCAGGAATCAAGGTGCCAGATCAACCGTAAGCGATCACAGGGCACCGCCATAAGCGGCGATCAGGCCGGCTCACGTACTGATGTACGCTTCGCCGTCGAGGCTCACCACAACCTGCGGCACCCTGTGACCGCTTACCATTTTGGTCCCGTGATCACTTACGATCAACCGATATGAGTGGCCACCTGATGCTCTGCACACCAGGTTTGACAACAAATCTTTGCCTGTTAACCTGTGCTTTGGTCTCCCGCTTTCGTTGGGTGAACGGGATGTTCCCGCCTTCAGCCTATTCCCTTAACCAGCAGGCGGCACGATGGTCTGGAAACGGCTCAAAGTCCGGTGGATCCCGGGTCTCACAGGTACCAGCTATCACCTGGGGGCAGCGGGGATGGAAACGGCACCCCGGAGGTGGATTGAGCAGGCTGGGCGCTTCACCCACCGGGACATGACGCTCATGGCGGGCATTTTCGGCATCAGGATCGGCCAGGGCCGCCAGCAGCGCCTCGGTGTAGGGATGCTGGGGCCGGTCCAGGAGGGACTCCACCGATGCCTGTTCCACCATGCGTCCGGCATACATTACCATCACTCGATGGGCGTAGTGACGTACCGTTGACAGGTCGTGGGTGATGTAGAGCAACGCAATGCCGTGCACGGTCTGCACACTGTGCAGCAGATCCAGGATTTCCACCCTGACCGAAGCATCCAGCATGGATACGGGCTCGTCGGCAATGATCAGGTGCGGGCGCAACAGCAGAGCCCGGGCGATCACCACCCGTTGCTGTTGACCGCCACTCAACTGATGGGGAAAAGTGTCCCGGATCTCCGCCGCCGATCCCAGTCCCACCTCCTCCAGCGCCTCATCGATGCGGCGATGGCGATCGACCCGCGACCGCACCCCGTGGATAATCAGCGGCTCCTCCAAAATCCGGCGCACATTCATAAACGGCGGCAGCGCCCCATAAGGATCCTGCTGAACGTAGCCCACCCGGGCGCGGTAATCCTTCATGGCTGCGCCCTTGAGCAAAGCCAGGGAGCGACCCTCAAAAAGCACCTCGCCGCCGGTGGGGCGATAAAGACCCAGCAGAGTGCGGGCCAGGGAGCTTTTGCCGCAGCCGCTCTCTCCCACCACCGCCGCTGATTCGCCGACATCCAGGGTGAAGCTTACCCCGTCCACGGCACGCACCGACCCCAGGCGTAAAAAACCCCACTGGCGCAATTCAAAATGCGTCTGTAAATCCTTAACCGCCAGCAATGGTTGCCTCATCCCGTTCCTCCCCTGGTATGCAGCCGGCAACGCACCCGATGTCGGTCGACAAGTTCGATGACCTCGGGGGCGCTGTCACAGCTCGGAGACCTTTGCGGGCAACGCGCGGCAAAGCGGCACCCCGGCGGGGGCTCCAGCAGGCTGGGCGGCCGGCCGGGGATCGCCGCCGGTTTTTCACGCTGGTGCAGCCGGGGAACCGAGGCCATCAGCATCTGCGAATAGGGGTGAGCCGGGTGGCCAAAGAAAACTTCGGCGTCGGCCTCCTCCACCACCTGCCCGGCGTACATCAGCGCCACCCGGTCAGCCAGTTCGCTGGAGGTCGCCACATCATGGGTTATGAGCACAAAGCTGGTCCCTCGTTCACGTTTGATGCGCTTGAGGACGTTCATAATCGAGGCCTGGGTCAGCACATCCAGGGCCGAAGTCGGTTCATCCAGGATCACCAGGTCGGGTTCGGCGATCAGCGCCATGGCCAGCACGGCGCGCTGACGCATGCCGCCGGAAAGCTCGTGGGGATAGCGCTGCAGGAAATCGGCGGCGATCCCCACCTCTTCAAAGGCCTCGGCCGCGCGCCGGTTCGCCCGCCGTTTGGACCAGCCGTGATGGACGCGCAACGGCTCGGCCACCTGCTCACCGACCCGCACCACTGGATTGAGGGCATTCATCGCCGCCTGCATCACCAGGGCAATTCGCACCCAGCGAATTTCATGGCGGAAACGCTCCTCGGGGAAGGCCAGGACATTGATCCCGTCCAGCCGCACCTGGCCGTTGGGGGCCCGAGCGTTGCGCGGCAGAATGCGGAGCAGCACCTTGGCCAGCGAACTCTTGCCGCAGCCTGACTCGCCCAGCACCACCAACGCCTCGTTGCGCCGAACCTCCAGGTCGACGCCATCCACCGCCCGCACCAAACCGCGCTCGGTGGCGTAGCTCATGCGCAGGTCTTTGATCTCAAGCAGCGGGATTTCAGCCATGGTATTCGTTCACCAAAGTCTATGACCACCGATTTATCGAACCGGGTGATCGTTGACTGTTATAACTTCCTCAGTCGTGGATTAAAAACCCGGTCCAGGGCAAAGCCTAACATGGCGAACCCCAGTCCGGTGAGCATCAGCAGCGCGGCCGGGCCGATCACCCAATAATAAAAACCATGATAAAGCGCGCTCTGGGCCTGGGCGTCATGGAGAACCTTGCCCCAAGTGGGCAGCACCGGATCACCCAGGCCCAGTACCGCCAGGGAGGCCTCCAAAAAGACATAGGTGGGAATCAGGGTGACAAAGGTGGGAATCAGCACCGGCAGGATGCGCGGCACCATGTAACGCAGCACGATGCGCCCGCCTCCGGCGCCGTAGGCCTGGGCCGCTTCGATGTATGGCGCCTCGCGGATGGGCAGGAGCATGGCACGATACATCTTGATCCCGGCACTGAAGATCCCCAACG
Organism: Desulfobulbaceae bacterium; assembly: GCA_003557565.1. Classification (GTDB taxonomy): domain Bacteria; phylum Desulfobacterota; class Desulfobulbia; order Desulfobulbales; family Desulfurivibrionaceae; genus Desulfurivibrio. The sequence continues at coordinate 508 of PWOG01000336.1, read as the reverse complement.
CCACCACCACCCCCAACATCAGCCAGATACTGGTGGAATAAAGGGTGCCCACCATCACCAGGATGGGCAGCAGGGGCAGAATAATGTTCACTTCGGTCAGTCGCTGGATCAATGCGTCCACCCAACCCCGGTACCAGACCCCGGCGGCGGCAATGACCAGGGTGGTGACGGTGGTGCCCACCGCCGCGATCAGCCCAAAGGCAAGGGCCACCGGCGTGCCCCACAACAGGGCCACCAGTAGATCCCGGCGCTGATGATCGGTGCCGGCAATGCCATGGACCTTGCCGTAGGCTACCAGTTCGGCTTTGATCCCGGCATCGGGTTCAAAGTGGACGGTCTCCATCACCAGCTGGTAACTGCCCCGGCGCACCGTCGGCGTTTCGCCAGGTCGGGCGTCGGTGAACAACCCTGTCTGGGGCGGAAAACCCAGTCGTGCTTCCAGCGCCTGATCCTGAGAAATGGAAACCCGCTCGGTGGCCCCAACCCGGCGGCCGCCCAAAGGCGTCTC
>PWOG01000015.1 GCA_003557565.1 Desulfobulbaceae bacterium | reverse complement strand
TGCATCCTCCCGATGGCCCTCCCGTCTGAACGGCCTTGAATTTCTTGTCACCCAGAATACCTCCGCCTATGTCAAAGACGATCTCCCGCAAGGTGATTCCCATGGGCACTTCGATCAGGCCGGTGTTCTTTACTGTGCCGGCCAGGGCGAAGACCTTGGTCCCCTTGCTCTTTTCCGTGCCCAGGCCGGCGAACCACTCGGCTCCACGGTTGATGATGGCGGCGATGTTGGCCAGGGTTTCCACATTGTTGATCAGGGTGGGACGGCCCCAAAGCCCGTGTTCGGCGGGATAAGGCGGCCGGGGGCGGGGCTGGCCCCGGCGGCCCTCGATGGAGGCCAGCAGGGCGGTTTCCTCACCGCAGACAAAGGCCCCGGCCCCCAGGCGAATCTCAATCTTGAAATCAAAGGCGCTGCCGCCGATGTTCTGGCCCAGCAGACCCAGTTTTTCCGCCTGGGTGATGGCCTTGCGCAATCGGGACACGGCCAGAGGATATTCGGCCCGGACATAGATATAACCGAAATCCGCCCCCACGGCGTAGGCGGCGATGGCCATACCCTCCAACACCCGGTGGGGATTACTTTCCAGCACACTGCGATCCATGAAGGCCCCGGGATCTCCCTCGTCGGCGTTGCAGATCACATACTTACGCCCATCGTCGCCGGTTTGGCCGGTTTCAAAGCCATGGCGGTCCGGTGATTTGCCGGTTTCTAATCGGCCATGGGCATGCCAGCCGGGGGCTTTGGCCACCGTGGACCATTTGAGGCCGGCGGGATAGCCACCGCCGCCACGACCCCTCAGTCCGCTGCGGGTGATTTCATCGATGATATCGGCGGACCGGCGATGATGCAGACATTCCAGCAGCGCCCGGTAGCCGCCGGCGGCCAGGTAGGATTCGATCCTCTCCGGCTCGATATTATCGAACTGATCCAGCACCACCTTGACCTGGTGGCGGAAGAAAGGCAGGTCTTGGTCAATGATTTTAGCCGCCGGTCCTCGGCCACCGGCTGCCTGTTCATCGGTGCCCGACCCCGGACTCAGGGAAGCCATCAGAAGTGGAACGTCGTCCGGGGTTAACTCCCCGTACATGGTGCCGGCGGGCCGCACCATGAGCAGCGGCCCCCGGGAACACAGACCCATGCAGCCCACTCTCCGGGCCCGAAGGTCGAGGTCAGGCTTTTTTTGCAGTTCATCCTCGATCGCCCCCAGCAGTTCCTGGCCGCCGCAAGACAGGCAGCCGCTGGCGGTGCAGACCGCAATTTCGGGGCGGATCCCATCCCGGTCCCGTTGTTCCTGCTCGGCGATCCGCTGCAGTTCTTCCGGGGTCATGGTGAGTGCTCCCCGCCGTTGAGCTGGTTTAAATATTCACCCACTTGTGCCGTTTCGGTCTGACCCAGCATCCGGCCATCCACCTCTACCACCGGGGCCTGGCCGCAGGCTCCCAGACAGCGGGCGGTGAGCAGGGAAAGCCGGCCGTCGGTGGTGGTTTCCCCCGGCCGGACCTGCTGGGAAGCGCTGATCTCCTGCAGCAGTCGGGTCCCGCCTTTGATGTAACAGGCGGTGCCCAGGCAGACCACGCAGGTATGACGGCCCTTGGGTTTTAAATGAAAGAAGTGATAGAAAGTGACCACCCCGTAGATCCTGCTTGCAGGCAGGTGCAGGGCGCCGGCGAGGGCCCGCATGGCCGCTTCGTCGATGAAACCGAAGGAACGCTGGACGGCGTGCAGGGCCTCGATCAGGGCCCCGGACCGGTAGCCGTGGCGGCGCATGGCTGCTTCCACGGGTCGCCAGCGTTTATCATCAGAAACTGCTGGGGCGGCGGGGGGCATGGTTTCCTCCCGTTCATGCCGAAGGATTGACCCTCGGTGGGATAACCGTTCACCAGGGCCGGTAACCGGTTGATCTAACAGGCCGTAACCCACGCAGCCGGGCCGCAGATTCGGGCTGGCAGACCGGCGCCGCGTACACAGGGTACTAAGAGCCGGGCTGATCGCCCGAAGGTGTGGTGCTGCTGAACGGTTACCCGGTGGGCGGTTGTGAGGTTCACAGACTGCTGTTACGTCAACTGAACTCAATGTTATCACAAACCCGCCCTTAAATGTAAAGGCGTAAAAAGCTTTTATTAACCCTTCACCGGTTGTGAGCCGGCGCGCTCGCCACAAGAGGCGGCAACGCCGGGCGTTTACCGACGTTTGCCCTTGCGGTGGGGGGTGGGAGTTGAGCGGGGATAGCGTCTGACTCCGGTGCGGGGGCGGGGTGGTTTGCCCGGCCGACCGGCGGCCGGCGAGGGTGGCGGCTCACCGTCGGGACGCAGTTGCAGCTGACGACCTCGGACCCATACCGTTTCCAGGTGGCGCACCTGGTCCGGGGAAAGATCCGGCGGCAGGTCCACCAGGCTGAAGGAATCGAAAATCTTGATGGCCCCGATATCCCGGTTGCCGAGATTGGCCTCGTTGGTGATGGCGCCGACGATGTTGCCCGGCTCCACCCCGTGCTGGCGGCCCACCTCCAGGCGGTAGCGGCGCCATTGACCGGAATCCCGCTCCTGGGAGCGCTCCTGCTTTTTAAAGCCGCCGGCAGCGGCGGTGTCGTCCAGGCGCTGGCGGGGCTCGGGTTCGGCCTCGGCCTGCAGGGGGCGTTCCTGCTGAAGCAGGCAGCAAGCTGCGGCGGCGATCCGCCGCGGGTCGATGTCGTATTCCTGCTGGTAGTCGTCCACCAGCTCTTCGAAAAACTCCAGGTCCTGCTCGGCCATCACTGTGCTGATCTTCTCCTTGAACAGGCTGATCCGCCGGTCGGTGATATCCTGGCGGCTGGGCAGGCGCAGGGGAGCGATAATCTGGCCCGTGGCCTGTTCGATGGCCTTGAGCAGCCGCTGTTCCCGGGGTGCGACAAAGATGATCGCCTTGCCCGCTCGCCCGGCCCGGCCGGTGCGGCCGATCCGGTGGATATAGGATTCGGTGTCGTGGGGCACGTCGTAGTTCACCACATGGGTGATCCGCTGGACATCAAGGCCCCGGGCGGCGACATCGGTGGCCACCACGATGTCCAGGGTGCCGTCTTTAAGTTGTTCGACGGTCTTCTCCCGCACCTGCTGGGTCATGTCGCCGTTTAAGGCGGCGGCGGCAAAGCCCCGGGCTTCCAGCTTCTCCGCCAGTTCTACGGTGGCCACCTTGGTCCGGACGAAGATTAGCATGGCCTCGAACTTTTCGGCTTCCAGGATCCTGGTCAGGCCGTCAAGTTTGTGCAGGCCCTTGACCGCCCAGAACTGCTGGGTAATGGCGGCCACGGTGGAGGTGCTGCTCTTGATCCTGATCTCCACCGGGTTCTTCAGGTGTCGCTGGGTGATCTTGCGTACCGCCGGCGGCATGGTGGCGGAAAACAGGGCCACCTGGCGCTCCTTGGGGGCGTGCTCAAGGATCTGTTCCACCGCGTCGATGAAGCCCATCTTGAGCATCTCGTCGGCCTCGTCCACCACCACGGCGGTGATCCGGTCCAGCTTCAGGGTGCCCCGCCGCAGATGGTCCTGGATTCGGCCCGGGGTGCCCACTATCACCTGGACCCCGCGCTGGAGCTGGCGAAGCTGCAGGGCCATGTTCTGGCCGCCGTACAGCGGCAGCACCTGAAAGCCGGGCAGGTGCCGGGCGAAAGTCTGCATGGCCTCGGCCACCTGCAGGGCCAGCTCCCGGGTGGGAGCCAGGACCAGCAGCTGGGGGAATTTCTGCTCCACATTGAGCTGACTGAGCAGGGGCAGGGCAAAGGCGGCGGTCT
>PWOG01000088.1 GCA_003557565.1 Desulfobulbaceae bacterium | reverse complement strand
CCGGGCTTACGGTGAGGTGCCCGTAATTTTGGGCGGCCTGGAGGCCTCCCTGCGGCGGTTTGTCCATTATGATTATCAGCAGCGCAAGCTGCGGGCCTCGGTGCTCACCGACGCCAAAGCCGATCTGCTGGTTTACGGCATGGGGGAAAGGGCGGTGCTGGAGGTGGCCCGGCGGCTGGAGGAGGGCCGGGATTTGCGGGCGATTCCCGGCACCTGTGAACGACTTACTCCCGCCCAGTTGACCGGGCGCGGCTTTGCCGCCCCGGAGGCTGCCGTTTCGGAAGTCGCCACCCCGGAAGCCGCCACCCCGGAAGCCGCCACCCGGGCTTCCTACCCGGCCGGCCCTGAACTTGTCAGTCATCCCGGAGCGAGCCACCAGGCCCCGGAGGTGGAGCCGGCCAGAATTCTGCCCGATTATGAGCAGATTATGGCCGACCGGGCACGGTTCCTGGAGGCGGAAAAAATGATCGACCGCCAGGCCCGGGCCCAGGAGGCCGTCGTCCTGCTCCAGCGCCAGCAGTCCCACTGGCTGCTCCAGAACCCGCCGGCGTCGCCCCTGAGCCCGGCGGAGCTGGACCGGCTGTACGCTCTGCCCTATGTCCGCCGGCCCCACCCCGATGCCGGTGAGGTGCCGGCCTTTCGGATGGTCCGGGATTCCGTCACCATTGTCCGGGGATGTTGCGGCAACTGTGCTTTTTGCGCCATCACCCGCCATCAGGGCGGGGTCATTGTCAGCCGCAGCTCCGAGTCTATCCTGGAGGAAGTGGCGGTTATCGCCCAAGACCGGGATTTTCGTGGCACCATCAGCGACCTGGGCGGTCCCACCGCCAATCTCTACGGCTGTTTTTGTTCCCGCCCGGAAGGGGGCTGCCCCCGCCGGGACTGTCTGTATCCCCGGGTGTGCCGTCATTTGCGCATCGACGAAGAGGCGCTGCTGGAGCTGCTGAGTGCCGCCGCCGATGTGCCCGGGGTGCGGCACCTCATGGTTTCCTCGGGCCTGCGGATGGAGTTGTTGCTGAAAACCCCCCGCCTGCTGCGACGTTTGCTTGAGCACCACACTCCTGGTACGTTGAAGATCGCCCCGGAACATACCGAGGCCGAAGTCATGCGGCTGATGCACAAGCCCGATGGCCGGGTGCTGGAGGAATTTATCCAGGTCCATCAAAGGATATCCCGGGAGATCGCCGGATCCGGAGGCAAGGGGCCGCCGGCGCTCAATCCTTATCTGATTTCCGCCCATCCCGGTTGTACCGTGGAGCACATGGAAAAGATGGCCCGGAAGCTGCGCCAGCTTAAGCTGGTCCCTCGCCAGTTCCAGGATTTCACCCCCACTCCCGGGACCATGGCCACCGCCGTCTATGTCAGCGGCCTGGACCCGGAAACCGGCCGCCCCCTGCATGTGCCCCGGGGCGACCAGGAACGCCGGCGCCAGCGGCTGGTCCTGGAACGGCTGGTCAGGCCGCCCAAAAAAATTAAGGATCCGACCCCTAAGACAAAACCAGAGATTAAGACACGCCGGAGCAAGAAACCATAAGAGCGTTATGGACGCAAAACAGACATGGAGGAAACAATGACCGCTGAACTCTATCATCTACAGCCCCGTAATTGCGCCCTGCTGGTGGTGGACATCCAGGAAAACCTGATGAAGGTGATCCCCGCCCGCGACGAGGTGGCCCGCAATAGTGCCCTGTTGATCAAGGCGGCCCGGGCCCTGGAGATTCCCGTGCTGGCCACCACCCAGTACGCCGAGCGGATCGGTGACTTTGTGCCGGAAGTAAAGGCCGAGCTGGAGGGCATCACCCCCCTGGACAAGATGGAATTCGGCTGCTTCAACAACCAGGCCATTAAGGAGCGGGTAAAGTCCCTGGGGACCTCGGTGGATACCCTGATAATATGCGGCGTGGAAACCCATATCTGTGTTTACCAGACGGTGTTGGGTGCCCTGCGGGCCGACTACCGGGTCTGGGTGCCGGCGGACGCGGTTTCCTCAAGGGCGGCCAAGAACTACGAAACCGGCCTGGCCCGGTTACGGGAGATGGGGGCGGTGGTGGCCAACAGCGAGATGATTATCTACGACTGGCTGCAAAAGGCCGGGACCCCGGTTTTTAAACAGCTGTTGCCGGCCCTTAAGTAGGAAATCTGGCAAAGGCCCCATGGTAAAGGAGCAGCCGGCCACGGTGTTTTTCACCACCATCCCCGCTTGCGGCGGTGTCCCGTGATCGCTTGTCCGCGAGATGATCCGCCGGGGCCGGTAATTTGTTGCATTTTTCCTGGTTTCCGGCTACCTCTAGGGCGCTCATGTTGACAATTTTGATGGCCTTGCAAGAACCTGCCAGACATCTTGGTCGGTAATCCGAAAACAATTAGCTGCAAAGCGTGTCCAGTCGGCGGCGCGGCTTTTTGCGACGCCGACAATTTTCACTTATAAAAATTTATGGATGTATTGCGATGATCGACAAGCTGCTAAAAAAAGCGGGCCTGACTGATATTGCCGCCAAGGTCGAGGCCGGCGAGCGCCTGAGTGAAGACGACGGCCGGCGTTTGTACAACTGTGACGATCTGCTGCTGCTGGGCTACCTGGCCAATATTGTCAGGGAGCGGAAAAACGGCGACCAGGCTTTTTTCGTCTACAATCAGCACCTCAATTATTCCAATATCTGTACCAACCTCTGCAAGTTCTGCGCCTTCGGCAAGGCCGCGGATTCCGACCAGGCCTATGAGATGACCATTGACCAGATCCGGGAGAAGATCCGTTCCCGGCTGGCCGAACCCATCAGTGAAATCCATGTGGTGGGGGGGATCCATCCCGAGCTGCCGTATTCCTACTACCTGGAGATGCTGCGGGCCATCAAGGAGGAGCGGCCCGGGGTCCATATCCAGGCCTTCACCGGAGTGGAGATCGCCCATCTGGCGGAAATTTCCGGTCAGAGCCTGGAGGATTGCCTCAAGGAACTGAGGGAAGCCGGGCTGGATTCGATCCCCGGTGGCGGGGCCGAGGTCTTCAGCGCCCGGATCCGCCAGATCACCTGCGAGAAAAAGCTCTCCGGGGAAGGCTGGCTGGAGGTGGCCCGCACCGCTCATCGCCTGGGGATGCGCAGCAACGCCACCATGCTCTACGGCCATATCGAAACCGTGGAAGAGCGGCTGGAGCACCTGCTGATGCTGCGCCAAACCCAGGATGAAACCGGCGGTTTCCTTACCTTTATTCCCCTGGCCTTCCATCCGTGCAACACCGAACTCTCCACCATCAACCCGGGGATGTCCCGCACTTCCGGGGTGGAGGATCTGCGCAATATCGCGGTGGCCCGGCTGATGCTGGACAACTTTGATCATATCAAGGCCTACTGGGTGATGATCGGCCCCAAACTGGCCCAGGTGGCCCTGTCCTTCGGGGCCGACGATATGGATGGCACCATCAAGGAGGAGCTGATCACCAAGATGGCCGGCGGCGAGGCCCAACAGGCCATGGCCGACAGCGAACTGATCCGGCTGATCAAGGACGCCGGCCGCACCCCGGTGGAGCGGGACACTTTGTACGAACAGCTGACCCCCAGACCGTAAACGCCCCTGTAAACTATCAGCCGCACGGCGACGGTTTAGGTACCGGTATGATCGCCGGGTCATTCGGCCTTGCAGAAATGTTATGGCCTTTAAGTGGTGACAGGGGAGGATAATGATGAAAGGAATCAAGACAGGAAGATGGAAAGGATAAAGCACAAAATACTGGTCGGGGAGCGTATCGAGGCTGGCGAAGCCCTTGAGTTGATGGATTGTGCCGGGCTG
>PWOG01000346.1 GCA_003557565.1 Desulfobulbaceae bacterium | reverse complement strand
GGGTGAACGCAAACAACAGACCCAGAACTTTCCACTGCTGGTGGGGTTCGCGGCGGAAAGCGATCATTGCCTGGAAGAAGGACAGCGCAAGCTTACAACCAAGAATCTGGACCTGATCGCCATCAATGACATCAGCGCCCATGATGCCGGCTTTGCCGTGGACAACAACCGGGTCACCCTGCTGGACCGAAACGGCGCGGTGGAGGAACTGCCGCTGCTGGACAAGGAAGAAGTGGCCCACCGGATCCTCAACACCATCTTACGTCTCACGTAAAAAGGAGAAAAAAATGGCCAGTATCAAGATCAAGGGCATGACCTGCGCCCACTGTGTGGCTTCGGTCACCAAGGCCCTCAGCAACATCAACGGAATCGAGGACGTTCACGTAAGCCTGAGCGAGAACAAGGCCGATTTCACCTTAACCAAGGAAGTACCTCGGGAGACCATCAAGGCCGCCATTGAAAAAATCGGCTTTGAAGTTGACGAATAAACGGACTTTCAACGTCTTACGATAAATCCGGGGCGATCGCCGCCAGGATGCGCTGAGTGGCCGGGTTTTCCCGGCCGACCACCAGGCTTCCGATACTGCAGGCATCAAGGGTTTCCCCCACCGCCATGGTACCCTCGGCGGAATTGCGGCGGGCGGTGAAGGGGAAACTGTCGGGACCACGCTGGCATTTACTGTTGATATTTACCCGACAGACCTGATTCAACAGACTCCGGGCCATGCCGCTGATCTTCTCTTCATCCCGGCCGAAAATGCTTACCTGCTGGCCGAATTCCGACTCCTCCACATAACGCAAAGGCTGTTCGGGATCACTGAAGCTCGCCACCGGGATCAACGGTCCGAACTGCTCTTCATGATACAGGCGCACATCCGGCCCCACCGGATACAACACCGCCGGTGTCATCATGGTATGGCAGGCTTCCCCGCCTCCCTGATTGATAATTCGTACCCCCCGGCCCCGGGCATCGGCCATCAGCCCCCGAAGATAAGCAACCCGGCCGGGTTCCGGCAGGGGTGTGATCCTCACATCGGGCAGCCAGGGCATCCCCACCGGTTGGCTGGAGACCTGTCGGCACAAATGTTCAAGGAACGGGGTGACGATCTGCTGGTGGACAAACAAGATCTTGAGGGCGGTACAACGCTGACCATTGAAGGCCAGGGCCCCCAGCGCACATTCCGCCGCCGCCTGTTCCAGGTCGGCGTCGGGCAGGACAATGGCGGCATTTTTGGCCTCCAGACCCAGCAGGCAGCGCAGGCGTCCGGGGGCGGGGTGCCAGCTGCGCAACAGCTCCGCCACTTGACGGGAGCCAATGAAGGCCAGCAGATCAATCCGGCCCGATTTGAGCACCGGAGCCAGCACCTCTTCCCCATCGCCATACAGGCTGTTGACCACCCCGGGCGGAAAGCAGTCGCGCAGCACCGGCAGTAGTGCATGGTGGAGCAGCACCCCCAACCGGGGAGGTTTGAAGATTACGGTGTTGCCCATGAGCAATACCGGGATCATGGTGGTAAAGGTTTCATACAGGGGATTGTTGTAAGGACCAAGGCACAGGGCAACCCCCAGGGGGGACCGCCGGCAGCTGGCGGCAAACCCCTGCTCCCGAACCAAATCCGCCTCCCGGCATGTACGGTTGCGCAGTTCGGCGATGGTGGCGTCGATATACTCCAGGGTCCGGGTAAACTCCATTTCAGCCTCGGCCCGGCTCTTGCCGATCTCCCACATCAGCAGCCGCACCACTTGCTCCCGGCAGTCGCTCATGCCGGCCAGCAGCCTCTCCACCCGTTCAATCCTTTTTTCCACCAGCATGGCCGGCCATGCTCCCCGGCCCCGGCCATAAGCCCGACAGGCGGCATCCAGGGCCTTCTCGGCCTCACGTTGGCCAAGCTTGGGATAGTTGCCCAAACGAAAAGGAACGGGGGGAGAATCGTCGTGGTCTGCAATATGCACCGGCGAGAAGACCTCCTCCACCGGCCCGTCCCAAAAGTGCAACTCGCCATCGCAAAGATAATGGCGCTGGTCAATGGCATCACCCGGGTGGTGGGGTCGGGGAATTGCATCCGGGGTGGGAAAAACATTTTCCAAGAATTTTTTATTCATTATTTTATTCATTTTAGACACCCTCAGAATGCTTGCTTACAACCGACCAGCTTGCCGCAACCAGTAAATTACTGATTTTTTAAGACATAATATCTCCGGAAAAACCACAGCTGCTTTTAAAATTATTTAAGATAACCCGCTATGACGGTTTTGACAACGCGATTTCCTCGGTCCGTCTTGACTTTGAATAACTGCTGACGTAAAATCATTAACCGCTTATATTGCCAAAAGTCATGTTGCCCTCAATCCAGTTCTGGCAATTACAAAAATATCGCTTCACTCGCGCCTGGTCTTTGGGCAGATTTGCCTGCCAACTTCCCGGCAATTAACCGAGGACAGATCATGTTTCAACTGCTTGATTGCTCCCCCCTGCCCCAATTCGCCGTGGGGCTGGACAACAAGATCACTTACTGGAACAAGGCCTGTGAATCCTTAACCGGCTTCAAGGCCATGGAAATGATCGGCACCGACCGCCACTGGGAACCTTTTTATTCCCATAAGCGCCCCATTGTCGCTGACCTGGTGCTCCAAAACGACCTCAACAGTTTTTTTCAACTCTACCAGGACAAAAACCCCGGAAAATCCCGGATCATCCCCAACGCCTGGGAGGCCGTCGACTGGTTCCGGATGTGCGGCCGGCCCCTGCGTCTGCATTTCATGGCCGCCCCGGTCTTCAACGAACACGGCAAACTGGTGGGGGCGGTGGAAACCCTGCATGAGCTCTCAGGACAAATGCTAAACATGCTGGTCCCGCCGGAAAACCGGAGCCCCGACCAGGACCGGCAGAGCACCTTTCATCGCCATAATCTCCGCTTCGGCCTGCTGGTGGGCGACAGTCCGGCCATGCAGCAAGTCTACCAGGTCCTGGCCAAGGCCGCCGGGTCCAACGCCAACGTGATCATCTACGGTGAATCCGGCACCGGCAAGGAAGTGGTCGCCCGAACCATCCACGATCTCAGCCGGCGGGCGGAGAAAAACTTTGTGGCGGTCAACTGCGGCGCAATCCCCGAAACCCTGGCGGAAAGCGAGTTCTTCGGCTACCGCAAGGGGGCTTTCACCGGCGCCAAGACCGATCGAGAAGGCTACCTGGACCAGGCCGACGGCGGCACCCTGTTTCTGGACGAAATCGGCGAGATCAGCCTGCCCATGCAGGTCAAGCTCCTGCGGGTCCTGGAAGGCAACGGTTTCTGTCCGGTGGGCAGCCGGGAGACCCGCAAGCCCGATGTCCGAATCATCGGCGCCACCAGCCGTGACATGGAACAACTGGTCCGGGAGGGCCGCATCCGCCGGGATTTTTTTTACCGGATTCATGTAATTCCGGTGCAACTGCCACCCCTGCGAAACCGCAAGGAAGACCTGCGCTCCCTCACCGATCACTTTGTCCGCAAGTTTTCTGCCCAAGACCAGGAGCTCGGTATCTCCGAGGAAATCTACCAGCGCCTGGAACAATACCCCTGGCCGGGCAACGTCCGGGAGTTGCAGAATGTCATCCAACGTTACCTGACCCTGGGAGAGCTGGTCTTCACCCCCGCCGGCCCGGATACCGAAGGAGCCCAAACCGCCACGCCCCCGCTGACCATGCCCGCAGTTTTCGACATACCAGCCATTTCCCCCGAAACGGACATCAACGCCAAGTCCACGGCAACTCTCCTGCGGAACAATGGCGGCCTGGATGGCATGC
>PWOG01000351.1 GCA_003557565.1 Desulfobulbaceae bacterium | reverse complement strand
CCCGCCGGCATCTGCGCCTGATCCGGCAGTTTCACCCCCACCATCATCCGGCCCGGATCCGCAACCAGCTAGGACGTTATTTCAAGGGAGTAACCGGGGGAACCGCCATCCGCAAAAAAATCTACGAGGTGGAGGGGACGGAAGAATTGGCGGATTTTCTGGCAACAATCCACATCTGAGCGGGGTGTTGCCGATTACCCGCTTACTGCCTTAATTATCGCCATTGATGAAGTTGAGAAAATTTTCCACGTCGCCGCTGCCGCCGATGACCACCGGCACCCGCTGGTGCAGATCATCGGGCTTGATCGCCAGGATCGACCGACCGTCGTCGGTGACCGCCCGGCCGCCGGCCTGTTCGGCGACAAAGGCCAGGGGGGCGGCCTCGTACAGCAGCCGCAGCTTGCCATACGGCTTGGTGGAATCCTTGCTGTCCCGGGGGTAGAGAAAAATCCCGCCGGCGATCAGGTTGCGATGAAAATCCGCCACCATGGAACCGATGTAGCGGGCGCTGTAGGGCCGGCCCGTGGCCTTGTCCTCTTCCTTGAGATAGTCCAGATAACGGCGCACCGGCTCCTGCCAGTAGTTGGTATTGCCTTCATTGACGCTGTAGTATTTGCTCTTGGCCGGAATCCGGATATCCGGGTGGGAGAGATAGAATTCGCCGACACTGGGATCCAGGGTAAAGCCATGAACCCCGTCACCGGTGGTGAAGACCAGCATGGTGCTGGAGCCGTAGATGATATAACCGGCGGCCACCTGGCTGGCGCCGGGCTGCAGCAGATCGGCTTCCTCGCCGGGCCCGCCGTCGGGGGAAAGCCGGTGGTGGATGGAAAAAATGGTGCCGATGCTGACGTTGACATCGATATTGGATGAGCCGTCCAGGGGATCGAAGGCCAGGGTGTACTTGCCTTCATAGCCCTCGGCCACGGGGATGATATCGGCCTCCTCCTCGGAGGTCATGGCGCAAAGATAGCCGCTACGGGCCATGCGCCGCTTGATGGTGTTATTGGCAAATTCATCCAGCTTCTGGACATGCTCCCCCTGGATATTGGTTTTGCCGCTCATCCCCAGGATATCCGCCAGGCCCGCCATGTTGACCTCGGCCGAGATGGTCTTGGCGGCGACGATCAACTCGTTGAGTAAGCCGGAGAGATCACCGGTGGCCTCGGGGTGGAGGCGCTGGTTGTCCATGATATGCCGGCTTACCGTAATTCCCAGTGGTCTGCTCATCTTGCTTCCTGCTCCCTTTGCTGCCTGCTCCATTGACTTAAACGTAATCGTTCACCAGGGTCAGCAATCTGTTGATTTAACGGGCCGTGACTGAAACAGCCGTGCTGCTGAACGGTTACTCTTGAACCCGCTCACCTGTCCGGGACGCCGGGGTTGCCGGGAACATCCGCCCCGCCGCGCCGGCCCCACCGTGCTTCACTGTAAGCAAGTTACCCGGCGGGGTCAAACAAAAACTACCCGCTTTGTAAGCGATCACAGAGCACCGCATCTTGCGGCACCCTGTGACCGCTTACTATTTTGCCACCGTGATCACATACCCCGCTTTGTCCTTGACAGTGTCAGGGAAAAAATCCATTCTGCTCCGATGCCGTCATCACCACCGACCAATACCGCCACCCCCGAACGCCCTCACCTGCCCGCCGGCGATTGGCGCTCCTATGTCACCCTCTTTAAGGGCAACAAAAATTATCTGCGCTTCTGGCTGGCCGGGGTGGTCAGCAATATGGGCAACTGGTTCAACTATATCGCCGTCTTTGTTCTGCTCAACGAATTGGTGGGCAGCGGCGCGGCGGTGAGCTGGTTTCTCATCGCCAAGTACCTGCCCACCACCATCCTGGCCCCGGCCGCCGGCGTGGTGGCCGACCGCTTTTCCCGCAAGAAAATCATGATCTTTTGCGATGTGGGCCGTTTTTTTGTAGTCCTGGGCTTTCTATTGGTCCGGGATGCCGACATGATCTGGCTGGTTTTTGTCCTGGCCCTGGTCCAGGAGACCCTCTGGTCTTTCTACGACCCGGCTCGCCGGGCCTCGGTACCCAACATCTGCCGGCCCGAGGAACTGCACCTGGCCAACGCCCTGTCCGGGGCCACCTGGTCAGTAATGCTGGCCGTGGGCGCGGCCCTGGGCGGGCTGGTCACCGCCGCCTGGGGCTGGCAGACCGCCATTGTCCTGGACGCCCTGACCTTCGCCCTTTCCGCCTCCCTGTTGGCCACCGTGATTCTGCCCCATGTAGCCCGAAAACGGGAAGGGGAAAATACCTGGCGGGATTACACCGGCCTCAACGATCTGGTGGCCGGCGGCCGCTACCTGGCCACCCACGGCCATGTCGCCGCCCTGCTGATGGTGAAAGTGGGTTGGGCAATCTCGGGCGGGCTGCTGGTGATGCTGGCCATTTTCGGGGAACAGGTCTTTCAGATCGGCAACCAGGGCGGCGGCAGCGGCATCTTGTACAGCATGCGGGGGATTGGTGCGGCCATTGGCCCGATCCTGGCCTGGCGACTGCTGGGAGAACGCAACCGGGATATGTACCGGTCCATCGGCCTGGCCTTTTTCATGGGATGCCTGTCTTATATCGCCTTCAGCCAGGCCCCGACCCTGGCCTGGGCGGCCCTTTTCGTCCTGCTGGGGCATATCGGCGGTTCGGTGCAGTGGGTTTTCAGCACCACCCTGCTGCAAAAATCGGTGGAGGATCAGTACCGGGGCCGGGTTTTCGCCACCGAAATGGCCCTGGTAACCCTGATCTTAAGTATTTCCACCTATCTCACCGGCGCCGCCCTGGACCGTGGTGTTGATCCCCGCGAGGTCACCATGGTCCTGGCCCTGCTCTTCATTGTGCCCGGCATTTTCTGGACCATCCACGCCAGGCGCCGCCTGCAACGTGAACATTGAGTATAGCCCGAGCCGCAATGCCGACCGTCGCTGGCCCCAACAGCCAATTATGCGGGCCGTTTTTTCAGGAAACCATGGAAAGCCCCGGCAATTTATAATATATAACCGTTTAACCCTGATGGCTGTTTTTTAAAGAAAGGGGCAACGAGGACGGGAGTTGAACCAATGAACAAGAAAGTCTTAATCATAGCCGCTATCCTGGTGCTGGCGGGGGGCACTTCCTGGTATCTGTGGTACTTTAGTGACAAGCAGGTGATCAAGCGCAAGTTCAATGATATGGCGGCTTCCCTCAGCAAAGAGGAGGGAGAGGAAACCCCGCTGCAAATCGCCACTAAAATGCTGCCGGTGAAGAATTTTCTTGCCCCCGCCTGCGAGGTCATGGTGCCCCAACGCAATTACCACAGGACCCTGGAACCCGGGATGATCATCCGCTACCTCATAATGTACCGTTCCCGTCTGGCCAGCCTGGAGGTGTCCATAGATGAAATCTCGGTGGAGATTCCCGATCCTGGTAAGGGAGAGGTCAGCACCCTGGTCAATGTAACCGCCAACCGCAACCGGCCGGACTTTTTCGACGAGACCCACCGGCTGGAGTTTTCCCTGGAAAAACAAGAAAATGACTGGCAGTTGCACCAGGCCGTCGTGCCTGGCGCCCTGGTGGACAGATAAGCGGCTGGCCGGAGTTTCGGTCACAAAACGGGATCTGACGCCATTTTCCCTCAGCCCCGGGATGGTGAGCTCCTGGCTTGTCAATATTGAAATTGGTCCGCCAGGTCCAAATACCTGGCACCTTCCTCACGGCGGCCGTGTTTCAGGCAGCCCTGGCCGTAGATCTGGCATTTTCT
>PWOG01000355.1 GCA_003557565.1 Desulfobulbaceae bacterium | reverse complement strand
GGCCCGCCGGCGAGAAGCTCCATACCGCCCGCAGCCGCAACGATCAGGTGGCTCTCGATTTCCGCCTTTACCTGCGGGAGGAGACCGACCGCCTGCAGGACCTGCTGGCCGGGATGCAGCGGGCCCTGGTGGACCAGGCCCGCCGCTGGCGCCGGGCGGTGATGCCGGGCTACACCCATCTCCAGCGGGCCCAGCCGGTGCTGGTGGCCCACCACCTGCTGGCCTACTACGAGATGTTCAAGCGGGACCGCCAGCGCCTGGCCGACAGCCGCCGGCGGATCAATGTCCTGCCCCTGGGAGCGGCGGCCCTGGCCGGTACCGGCCTGCCCATCGATCGCGAGTATGTGGCGCAACTGCTGGATTTCCCCGAGGTCTCGGCCAACAGCCTGGATACCGTCTCCGACCGTGATTTCGCCGTGGAATTCGCCGCCGCCGCCTCCCTGATCCAGGTCCATTTGAGCCGCCTGGCCGAGGAACTGGTGCTCTGGACCAGCGAGGAGTTCTCCTTTGTCAGCCTGCCCGACGCCTTTTGCACCGGCAGTTCCATCATGCCCCAGAAGAAGAATCCCGATGTGCCCGAACTGATCCGGGGTAAGTCCGGCCGGGTGACCGGGCACCTGATGTCTTTGTTGACCCTGCTCAAAGGGCTGCCCCTGGCCTACAACCGCGATCTCCAGGAAGACAAGGAGCCGGTGTTCGATATCATCGACACCGTCTCCGCCTCCCTGGCGCTGGCCGCCGAGTTGATGGCGGGCTTGCGGTTCAACGAGGAGAAGCTGACGGCGGCCCTGAGCCGGGGCTGCATGACCGCCACCGACCTGGCCGACTACCTGGTGCGCAAGCAGATCCCCTTCCGGCAGGCCCACGCCATCGTCGGCCGGACCGTGGCCTATGCCCTGGAACAGGGCCGCGATGTCGGCGAGCTGAGCCTGCCCGAGCTGCGCCGGTTCGCCGAATGCATCGACGAGGATGTCTTTGCAGTGTTGTCGGTATCGGGGTCGGTGGCCAGCCGCAATTCCACCGGCGGCACCGGCGGCGAGCGGGTGGATGAGGCCATAGCCCGAGCCGAGGCGGAACTGGGGTAAGCGATCACAGGGGGCCGCATCTTGCGGCGATCGGGCCGGCTCACGTACTGAGGTACGCTTCGCCCTCCCGATCGCCACAACCTGCGGCACCCTGTGACCGCTTACCAATTGGTCATCTTTGATCACCTGCGAAACTGGCAAATGCCTGCAAGGGTTGTGATGGTAAACTTATACAGTTCGTTGATGGCAGCAGGTTGGCTGCCTGGTTGGGGCGGGTGAAATCATGGGCGGGGTGATCATGCCGGAGTCGATCAGGAAAACGGGGGTTGCCCTCGGCATTCATCGGTCTTGTCTGGTGTTGGGCTTGCTGGTGCTGCTGCTTTTGGCCGGCGGGTGCGGCAAGAAGACCGAACCGCTGCCGCCGGCGGAGATCCTGCCGGCTCCCATCGATGACCTGGAGTTTAGCCAGGATGAACAGGGGGTGGAGCTTTCCTGGACGGTGCCGCGCCGGACGGTGCAGGACACCAGGCTGCCCTACCGGGTCAAGGAGTTCCGGCTGTACCGGGCGGTGGTTCCCGCAAAGGAATACCGGGAGGATGAGCCGCCGCCCTTTGGCCGCCCGCTGACCGTGACCAATGAGGTCGCCGCCGGTGAACGCATGGTCTTCCGGGTACCCCTGCTGCGGCCGGGGCACCGCTATATTTACCAGGTGCGGAGCCGGGCCGGCTGGCTGCTGGACAGCGCCCCTTCCAACCGGGTTGAGTTTACCTGGCTGATCCCCCCGGGCCCGCCCCAGGATTTGACGGCCCGGGCCGAAGATCGGCGGATCCTCCTGGAGTGGCGCCCCCCCGGGGAAGTGCCGGAGTTCGACGGGGAGCCGGCCGGGCTGAGCTACCGGATTTACCGCTCCGCCGACGGAGAGGATTTCAGTGCCATCGGCTCCGCCGACGGGGAGTCCTTTGTGGACCAGGAAGTGGCCGGCGGCCGGACCTATTACTACCGGGTCCGGGCCCAGGCGGTTCACGGCGAGAGCCGGATCGCCGGGGCGGCCGGGGAGACGGTCCGGATCGAGGGCCGGGATTTGACTCCGCCGGAGAGGCCGACCCTGGAAGCGCTGGTGCCGGTCCGCCAGGGGGTGCGTCTGCTCTGGGAGATGCCCGATGACCCGCGGATCGCGGAATTTGTGGTGCTGCGGCGGTTGGCGGGAGAAAGTGAGGCCCGGGAGATCGGCCGGCTTGTGGCCCCGGCCCTGTCCTACCTGGACCGGGACTTGCCCCCCGGCGAAGATTCCTGGTATTACCGGCTGATTGCCGTCGATGCGGCGGGCAACCGCAGTGAAGCCAGTAATGAATTGAGATTTATAAACCCGTGAAAGTTTGCCGGCGCCGTCGCTGGCGGCGGTGCCGCGGCCGGAAAATGTCATAAGGTTAACAGTTAAGGTTATTTAGAGACCACCATGGATTACTTTCATTATCTCGACGGGGTGCTGCATGCCGAGGATGTGCCGGTGCCCGATATCGCCGCGGCGGTGGGCACGCCCTTCTATCTTTACAGCACCGCCACCCTCAAGCGCCACTTCCAGGCCCTGGACCAATCCTTTGCCGGCATGGATCACCTGACCTGTTTCGCCGTCAAGGCCTGTTCCAATATCGCCATCCTCCGGCTGTTCGCCGGGCTGGGCGGCGGGGCCGACATCGTCTCCGGCGGGGAGTTGTACCGCGCCCTGGCGGCCGGCATCGAACCGGGCAAGATCGTCTTTTCCGGGGTCGGCAAGACCCGGGCCGAGATCCGCCAGGCCCTGGAGGCGGGGATTTTGATGTTCAACCTGGAATCCGCCCAGGAACTGCGAGTGGTGGCTGAGTGCGCCACCGAGCTGGGGCTGGTGGCCCGGATCTCCTTTCGGGTCAATCCCGATGTGGACCCCCAGACCCACGCTTATATCTCCACCGGCCTGGCCAAAAACAAGTTCGGCATCCCCATCGCCGAGGCCCTGGACCTTTACCGGCAGGCCCGGGACCCGGCCGGGGTCGAGATTGTCGGGGTCAGCTGTCATATTGGCTCGCAGCTGACCAAAGTCTCTCCCTTTGTCGATACCATCGGCAAGCTCAAAGACTTCCTGGGCCGGCTGGCCACCCACGGCATCACCATTCGCTATCTCGACCTCGGCGGGGGGCTGGGCATCCAGTATGACCAGGAGCAACCGCCGGAGCCCGCCGACTACGGGGCCGCCGTCCGCGAGGCCCTGAATGATCTGGACTGCACCTTGATCCTGGAACCGGGCCGGGTTATAGTGGGCAATGCCGGGATCATGGTGACCCGGGTGCTCTACACCAAAACCGGCGAGGGCGGGCGCAAGAAGTTCATCGTGGTGGATGCCGGCATGAACGACCTCTTCCGGCCCAGCCTCTATGATGCCTACCATGCCATTGTGCCGGTGGTTCAGGGCCGGCGGGAGACGACGGTGGCCGACGTGGTCGGCCCCATCTGCGAGACCGGGGATTTTCTGGCCCGCGACCGGGAGGTGACCGCCGCCGAACCCGGCGAACTGCTGGCGGTCAAGAGCGCCGGGGCCTACGGTTTCACCATGGCCTCCAATTACAACTCGCGGCCCCGGGTGCCCGAAGTCCTGGTCAACGACGGGGAATTTCACCTCATCCGCCGCCGGGAAACCTACGAAGATCTGCTGCGCGGGGAAATGATTCCCGACTTTCTCAAGTAATACGGCCATGCAATTTCCCGTAAAATTCACCAAGATGAGCGGCGCCGGCAACGACTTCATC
>PWOG01000275.1 GCA_003557565.1 Desulfobulbaceae bacterium | reverse complement strand
GTATTGGCCGGGTCCATGTGGGAAGCAGCTCCTGTGCGGGTCCTGGAGGGGCGTTTTTTTGATTGGATGCAGCGGCTGTATACCGGGGGAGAGCCCGCACCGGTTGTCCTGGTGGCGATCGATGCCGAGTCTCTGGCCGTCAAGGGCGACTGGCCCTGGCCCCGCGCTGTGGTGGCCGGGATGATCGAATACCTGAACGACTCCGATGCCCGCCTGATCGGGCTTTATCCTTTGTTCGCCGCTCGGGAACCTAATCCCGGTTTGGAGGAGATCCGCAATTTACGCCGGGAAATCGACGGATTCCCATTGGACGACGTGGCTTATTTTGACGAGATTCTCCACCGGATCGAGGAGCGCAGCGACGGTGACCGCCGGCTTGCCATGGCCCTTGACCAGGCCCCCCGGGCGGTGCTTCCTCTCCGCTTTTCTTTTTCCGACCAGTACCCTGGTAAAGGGCCTGATTCCCCTGAGTTTGCCCCACTTTGGCGGCGGAACTCTTTGGCCTGGGAGCTGAACTCCCATAACTGGCAGACCTCCTTGCAGATGTTGGCCAACCCTCTGGCGGGGGGGCGGGAAAAGATACCGGCGGCTTCCGGCGCCGTCGCGCCCCTGTCCGAACTGATGGTACGGGATTCCTGGCTGGGCCATATCAACCGGGTTCCCGATCCCGATGGGCGTATCCGTTTCGAACACCTCATGACCCGTCTGGGAGATCGCCTTTATCCTTCCTTTGCCCTGCAGATGGCGGCAGCCTGGCACGATATCCCCCCGATGGGCTGGCAGCTCAACGAAGGCGAAGACGGGGCGGCCAAAATCCTCCTGGGGTCTGGGCAAATCCCCGTCGATCGTGGGTTCCGTCTGCCGATCTCCTATGGCCGCAGCGACGGGGGTTTCACCCGCTACTCCTTCAGTCGGGTAGCCCAGGGTCGGGTGCCGGCTGAAAACTTCCATGACCAGGCGGTGCTGATCGGGGTAACGGCGCCGGAGGCTGCTTCCGTGTATGCCACCCCCCTGGGGGAGAAACTCTCCGGGGTCGAAATCGCCGCCCATACCATGGTCGATCTGATGTCGCCCCAACAGCTCTCCCGGCCGGGGTGGACCTTCTATGTGGAACTGGTTTTCATGCTTCAGCTCGGCATTTTCCTGGCGCTGGTCATCCCCCGCGTCCGGCCGCTGCCGGGGCTGCTGCTGATGACGGGTTTTCTGGCGCTGTGGTTCGGTCTGGCCGCCGGCCTGCTGGTAACCAATGGGTTCTGGCTTAAAACTGCGACCCCGACCCTGCTGGTGGTGGCGGGCCTGGCGATGATTCACCTGCGGCAGTTAATAACCGGCAGCCCGCGTGATTATGAAGATCTGAAGCTGCTGGGCCTGTCCCTCCAGGGCCAGGGGATGCTCGACCTGGCTCTGGATAAATTCAGGAAATGCCCGGTAACCGACCCTTCGGTGCGCGAGCTGCTGTACAACCTGGGGCTGGATTTCGAACGCAAACGGATGTTCAACAAGGCCGAGGCCGTTTATGCTCATATCCTTAAAGGGGGCAAGTTCCGGGATACCAAGCAGCGGCTGGCCAACCTGAGAAGCGGCGATCAGACCGTGGTTCTGGGAGGCGGTGGTGCCGGCCGGGTCGCCCCGGCGGAAAATTCCACCCGCCCGACCTTGGGCCGCTACGAGATTGTCCGGGAGATCGGCCACGGAGCCATGGGGATCGTCTACCTGGGCAATGACCCGACCATCAACCGCCAGGTGGCGATTAAAACCCTGCAGTACGAGACCATCGATCCCAACGTCCTGGAGGACGTTAAAAGCCGTTTTTTCCGGGAGGCCAAGGCGGCCGGAAAGCTGAACCATCCGAATATCGTCACCATCTTCGATGCCGGGGAGGAACATGACATGGCCTATTTCGCCATGGAATACCTGGATGGCACCGATCTCTCCGCTTATTGCCGCGAGGATAACCTGCTGCCGGTGGCCCGGGTGCTCGAGCTGGCGGCGCAGATCGCCGATGCCCTGGATTACGCCCACGTCAACGAAGTTGTACACCGTGATGTCAAGCCGGCCAATATCATGCTCATGGCCAACGGCTCCATCAAGATGACCGACTTCGGCATCGCCCGGTTGCTTCTGAATACCTCCCATACCCAGACCGGCATGCTCCTGGGTACTCCCAACTACATGTCGCCGGAACAGGTGGCGGGAAAAAAGGTGGATGGCCGCTCCGATCTCTTTTCCCTGGGGATCGTCATGTACGAACTGTTGACCGGCAGCAAGCCCTTCCAGGGCGACAGTATCGCCTCACTCACTTACAACATCACCAAGGGCAACCATATTCCACTGGACAAGGCGGCCCCGGAGAAACTGCCTGCCTGCTGCCTGGAGATCGTTGAAAAGCTCCTGGCCAAGGCACCAAGTCGCCGTTTCCGGTCCGCTGGCCAGACGGCAAAAAAAATGCGGCAATGTCTGGAGGAGATCGGTTAAAACATGATAATGCGGGCATTCGGGTATACCGACCGGGGCAACCGTCGGGAACGTAACGAGGATTCCCTGGGGATTGTGCGGGATCTTTCCCTGTTCATCGTCGCCGACGGCATCGGCGGCCGGCCGGCCGGCGAGGTTGCCAGCCGCATGGCGGTGGAGACCATCAAGGGCCATATTCGCAACAGTCTGGCAGGCAAGGAAAAGTTTGTCGGCACCTGCGACCCCGGTCATTCGGAAATGGCCAACCGGCTGGCTTCCGCGATACGGGCGGCCAATCTGGCGATTTTGTGGGAAGGTGAGTACAACCAATCCCGGCAAGGGATGGGAACCACCGTTGCCGCCGCCTGGTGCGTCGGCAACCGGGCTTGCATCGCCCATGTCGGCGACAGCCGCGTGTACCTCATGCGTGATGAGTTACGGCAGTTGACCAAAGACCATACCCTGGTGGCCGAATTGCTGCGGCAAGGCGAGATGACTCCGGAGGAGGCCCAGCAGTCCACCCAGAAAAACATTATCACCCGCGCCTTGGGGCAGGCCGAGGACTTGGAGGTGAGCTTAAGCGAAATCGAGCTGCAGATCGGCGACCGGCTGCTGCTGTGTACCGACGGTTTGACGGCGATGGTGCCCGATGCGGTCATCGGTAGTGTGCTTTCGGCCTATCCGGCGAAAACCGCCGGCAAGAATCTGGTCAACCTGGCTTACAAAAGCGGCGGCCATGACAATATTACAGTGATTGTGGCTGGTTGTGAGCCGGACAACTGGCGGTCAAAATTAAAAAACCTGTTTTTCATCGGAGGATAAGGAGTAAGCTGATGCCCAAAATACTATTGAAATTCAAGGACACCATTCAAAAAGTGGTCGAGATGGACAAGCCCCGGCTCACCATTGGCCGTGGTGCCGGCAACGACATCCGCATCGACAATCTGGCGGTGTCTTCCTCTCATGCGAAAATCGAAAAGCAGGACGGGTACTACCAGATCGAAGACCTGGACAGCACCAACGGCACCTTCATCGACGACAAGCGGATCAGCAAACAGCCCTTGAATGACAGCGATGCGTTGACCATCGGCAAGCACACCTTAATCTTTCTTTTGGAAGGAGAGGAACTGGTCGCCGATGTTCCCGACCCTGCATCGGATACGGCGCCAGCGGATCTTGACCAGACCATGATTCTCGACACCAGAGCCCATCGTGAACGACTGAGCAAGGCCGCCAGAGACGGTGGCCAGGCTGCCGCTAAAGCACCGGTTGGCGTGTTGACCATAATGAAGGGGAGTGAAGGACAGCGGGAGTACGCCTTGAAAGAACGCCTGACTCTGATCGGCAAGGACAAGGGGGCGGGGGT
>PWOG01000225.1 GCA_003557565.1 Desulfobulbaceae bacterium | reverse complement strand
CCCGCCAACTGGTGCCAGTAAATCTCATCGGGCTCCAGCTCCGGCAATTCACCGGCGGCCCGGGCCACAATAAGGCCCCGCAGCTCCTCCGCCCGATCACGGTCATCGATGCCCGCCAGGCGCACCATCAAGGCCCCGCCCTGCATCCGCAGGGCAAGCACTGCATAGCTGCGGGCCGGAGTATCGTCGTCGGCCAGCACGAACAGCTCATCGGCGCCGGAAGAATCGAAGGCGGCGGCATCAAAGGGGATGATTTTCAGTTCCCCCTTGATCCCTTGAGGCTTGGCGATTTTGCCGATTTCCACCAGGTCACCCCGGCGGGTTCCGGTAAAAAGGATGCGCAAGCGCCTACTCCACGATTTCCAGGCGAACCCGGCGCTGGTCATCGGCCACGGCGTTGAGCAACACGCGCATGGCGCGGGCCGTGCGCCCATGACGACCGATAACCTTGCCCAGATCTTCCTTGGCTACCCGCAATTCCAGAACCAGGGTATCATCCTGCTCGACATCACTGACCGTCACCGCCTCGGGATTGTCCACCAGGCCCTTGGCAACAAAAGAAACCAGTTCCCGCATCACCGCTTATTCCGCCGCCTGACCCGCCTGGGCACCCTTGAGCAGACTACGCACGGTGTCGGTGGGCTTGGCGCCCCGGGCCAGCCAGTCGTCGATCCGGTCCTGTTTGATATTCACCGCCGCGGGTTTCCGCATAGGGTCATAGGTGCCTACTACTTCCAGGAAACGACCGTCGCGCTTGGCTTCGGAATCCGCCACCACGATGCGGTAAAAAGGGTTCTTCTTCCTGCCCATGCGGGTCAGGCGGATACGTACTGCCATTGTGTTCCTCCATTTGGTATTTGCTGTACTAAATAAAAACTGTCAATCAACTTCAACTAAGACCAGTCATACGGGCCGTAACCGAACTGCCGTGCCGCATATTCGGGTAAGCAGCCCGGCGCTGCGTACACGGGTACTAAAAGTCTGGCTGATCGCCAGAAGGTGCGGTGCGGCTGTTCGGTTACCCCGGCTGCTTACCTGGTCATTCCTTTAAGGCGTTTACGTTTCTTTTTGGCCCCGCCGCCGGCCAAGGCACCCAGGCCACCAGCTTTGCCGCGCATCTTTTTCATCATCTTGAGCATTTCTGTATAACTTTTGATCACCTTGTTGACATCCTGAACCTGGGTGCCGCTGCCCTTGGCGATCCGCTGCCTGCGGGAAGAGTTGATGATCGCGTGGTTACGGCGCTCCTGGGCGGTCATGGAGTTGATCACCGCCTCCACCTTGGTTAACTCCCGCTCATCGGGCTTGGGCATGTTCTGCATCTGCTTGAGCCGCCCCATCCCCGGAATCATACACATGAGCTGCTCCAAGCTGCACATCTTACGGATCTGCTTGATCTGGTCCAGGAAGTCCTCCAGGGTAAAGCCGTCCTTGCGGAGTTTCCGGCTCAAATCCTCGGCCTTTTCCTGGTCGATGGTGGCCTCGGCCTTTTCGATCAGGGAGAGAACGTCACCCTTGCCCAGGATCCGCGAGGCCATCCGATCGGGATGGAACAGCTCCAAGGCATCCAGGCCCTCACCCACGCCCACGAACTTGATGGGCCGGCCGGTGGCCTTCTTGATGGACAGGGCGGCCCCGCCCCGGGCGTCACCATCCAATTTGGTCAGCACCACCCCGGTAAGGCTGAGGTCCTGGTGAAACTTGTCGGCCACCCCCACAGCATCCTGGCCGGTCATGGCGTCGGCCACCAGAAGGATTTCCGCCGGCTGCAGGGCGGACTTGATCCGGCCCAGCTCCTCCATCAACTCCTGGTCAACGTGGAGCCGGCCGGCGGTATCAAGCAGCAGAGTATCACAGCCCAGTTCCCCGGCCCGGGTCACCGCCTGACGGCAGATATCCACCGGGTCCTGGTCAGTCCGCGAGGGGTGTACCGGCAGCTCCAGTTCCCCGGCCAGTACCGTCAACTGATCGATGGCGGCGGGACGGTAAACATCGGCGGGCACCAGGTAGGGCTTCTTGCCCTCCTTGTGCAGGCGCCGGGCCAGCTTGCCGGCGGTGGTGGTCTTGCCCGAACCCTGGAGGCCGACCATCATGATCACTGCGGGTTTACGGCCACCAAGATCCAGATCGACACTGCTGCCGCCCAGCAGCTCCACCAGCTCCTGGTGGACAATCTTGATCACCTGCTGACCAGGCTCCAGGCTCCTCAGAACCTCCTGCCCCACCGCCTTCTCGGTTACGGCGGCGATAAAATCCTTGACCACCCGGAAGTTGACGTCGGCTTCCAGCAGCGCCAGACGCACCTCGCGCATGGCGTCCCGGATATTATCCTCAGTGAGGGTACCGTGGCCGCGCAGATTTTTGAAAACGTCCTGCAGACGATTGGAAAGACTGTCAAACATGGCTTGAACCGTTCACGCCGGGGTTATTGTCCGGCAGCGCCGCCAAAGGCGGGCACACTACCAGTAAACAGGAAAACATACTTGGAAGCACGGGATATGTCAAGAAACAAGACGCAAGCGATCACTTACAACAAGACTAAGGCAGGATCACCGGGCCAGCTCGCCCACAGCCTGCTCCAGCCCCTGGGGATTTTCGACCTGGACGACGGTGCACCGGCTGTCGGCGGGAATGATCTTTTTAACCAGGCCGCTTAAGACATTCTTGGGGCCGACTTCGATAAAACAGCGCACTCCCCGGTTTATCAGGTTCTCGACAATTTCGTGCCAGCGGACGGTGGAGGCGATCTGGCGGGCCATGATGGCCCGGATCTCGGTGGGGTCCTCCTCCGGGGCGGCGGTAACATTGAACAGTATCGGAATCTGCGGGGGGGTGACCGGCAACTCGGCCATCAGGCGGCTGAAGTCTGCCACCGCTCCGGCGATCAGTTCACTGTGCCAGGCGCCGCTGACCTTGAGCGGGATGGCCTTACCGCCCTTGTCCTTGACCATCCCCGTGGCCGCCTCCAGGGCCCCGGTGTCGCCGGAGATAACGACCTGGGCGGCGGAGTTGTGGTTGGCCACCGCCAGGCGGCCCTGGTCCGCGACGGCTTCGACAATATCCCGCACGGTTTCGATATCCAGCTTGACCACCGCCGCCATGCCGCCGGGGTTGGCCGCCGCTTCCCGCTCCATCAGGCTGCCGCGATGGGTTACCAGCCTGATGGTGTCGTCATAGCTCAACACCCCGGCGGCGGCCAGGGCGGCGTATTCCCCCAGGCTGTGACCGACCAGATAATCCGGCCTGACCCCGGCGGCGGCCAGCGCCCGCCAGCAGATCAGGTTGACGGCGGTCAGGGCCGGCTGCAGGTGCAGGGTACGGGTCAGCTCCGCCTCGGGCCCTTCCAGGCAGAGGCGGGACAGGGGCAGTCCACTGATCTCCTCGGCCCGGGCCAGCAGCTGGCGGGCTTCGGCGTCGGCATCGAGAAATTCCCGGCCCATGCCTACAAACTGCGAACCCTGGCCGGGGAACATGATGGCGGTTTTACCGTTAAACGTCATCGCAACACTCCTTGTAAATTCATTTTTCCGTAACCATTCAGCAGCACCACATCTTCGGGCGATCAGCAAAGCTTACGTAAGTGATCACGGGGCCAAGCAGGTAAGCGGTCACAGGGCGCCCCAGGTTGCGGTGAGCCTCGGCGGCGAAGCGTACATCAGTGCGTGAGCCGGCCCGATCGGCGCAAGATGCGGTGCCCTGTGACCTCTCACCGTTAAATCAACACTTTGCTGGCCCTGGTGAACGGTTATCAAAATCCGGCGGTTGACGCCAGGTGGCAAGGAGGAAAAGCCCCACCCCCACGGTAATGGCGGCATCGGCCACGT
>PWOG01000270.1 GCA_003557565.1 Desulfobulbaceae bacterium | reverse complement strand
GTACCCATTCCTCCCGAAGAACCGGTGCCCGCCCCAAGCGACGAACCGGACATCATCACCCCCGATGTGCCGGCAAAGCAGGTCGCGGCCGAACCGGAACCGCCACCCGAACCGATCTCCACCAGGCCCACCCGGACCCGGGACGACGAGGAACGGCTCAGGGAGTTAAGACAATCTTACGAACTGGAGGCGCGGGCTCGGGAGGCTCAGCGTGAAGCGGAAGCAGCGCGGAGACGTGCCGACAGCATGGCCCTGGAAGAAATCATGGCCAACATCCATGCCCAGAACCGCATCGAGGACAGAAAAAACCCGCAACCCGAGTCCAGCGCCGTCTCGGAACAAACCGGCGACGGCGGCACTCCCGGCAGCGAGGAAACCGACCTGGATGCCGCCACCCGCGAATACCTGGCGCG
Source organism: Desulfobulbaceae bacterium (assembly GCA_003557565.1). Lineage (GTDB taxonomy): Bacteria > Desulfobacterota > Desulfobulbia > Desulfobulbales > Desulfurivibrionaceae > Desulfurivibrio. Next base: position 3,440 of record PWOG01000270.1, on the reverse strand, counting down.
ACTGACTCAGCATATCCAGTCTTACTGGTCGCTTCCCAACCTGCCCACCTGGGATGAAAACCTCAGGGCAATCATCGTCATCACTGTCACCCGGGATGGGACCGTTCAGGGTTCAACCTTTGAAGAGCAAGCCGAAAACACCTACTTTAATCAACTCGTACGAAAAACCATTGAAGACGCCCAGCCCATGCCCTCCTTCCCTCCCGCTTTGCGACAAAACGAGATGGAAATAGGACTGCGTTTTCGACCCGGCGAGGTCTTTTAAAGGATTGGGAGATTTTTTACCATGAAGAAAACACTATTTATCCAACTGCTGATCCCCCTGCTGCTGTTGAGCCTGCTCATGCCGGGACAGGCCATGGCCCGGATCTATCTGGACATTACCTCACCGGAAATGCGCAAGATAGCCATGGCGGTACCGCCCCTGGCGGACCGGGATGCGGTCGATGAACCAACCGACAGCGGCCGGCAGATGGCGGATATCCTGGGGCGGGCCCTGGAGTTTCACGGTTTTGTGGAACTCATCGATCCCGAAGTTTACGGGGAGCGGCAGGATGCCAACTGGCAGCGGCACGGGGCGGAATTCGTCGTCCAGGGCAGCTATCGCCGGGAAAACGGCGAGTACCACCTGGAGTTGAGACTGGTGGATATCAACGACGGCCGGATGATCCACGGACGAAGCTATACCGCCCCCCGGGAACTGGTGCGACGTCAGCTGCTGCGCTTCTGCGATGAAGCGGTGGAAACCCTGACCGGAACAAAAGGAATCAGCCGCAGCAAAATCGCCTTTGTCTCCGATGCCAGCGGCGACAAGGAAATTTATTTGGCCGACATCCTGGGTGATAATGTCCGACAGGTCACCCGCCACCAGTATCTGGCGACATCACCGCGTTTTACCAGGGACGGCCGGCACCTTACCTACACCTCCCACCACCGCGGCAACGCCAATCTGTATAAAACCGATATCCGGGAGCTAAAAACCACCCGCGCCGTCTCCCGCTGGGTCGGTCTCAACATCACTCCTTCCTGGCCGCCCCAGGACAACCGGCGGGTTCTCACCCTGAGCCGGGACGACAACCCCGATCTTTATCTGACCGAAAGCGATGGCCGGATTATTCGCCGTTTGACCAACGGCGAAGGGGTAAATGTTTCGCCGAGTTTTTCTCCCGACGGCAAGCGTCTGGCCTTTGTTTCCGATCGCAGCGGCACGCCCCAGATATATATAATGGATATGCAAACCAGGCGGACCCAACGGCTCACCTTCCAGGGCCGCAACAACACCACCCCCAGCTGGTCCCCCGACGGGAAGTGGATCGCCTATACCAGCAGGGTGGATGAGGGGCAGCACATTTTTATCATCAGCCCCGACGGGGGGGCGCCGAAACAGGTAACCAGCACCTGGGGATCCCACGAAACTCCGAGCTGGTCACCGGACAGTCGCCAACTGGTCTTTTCCCGCCAGCGCCACGACCGGGAAGAACTCTGCGCCATTTTCCTCGACGGCAGCGAGCTGCGAGTGCTGTTTGCCGACGAACCCGGCAACCGTTACATGCCCCACTGGTCACCACGGCTTGAGTGGTAAAATGAATTCCAATTTGCCAACCCGGAGGTTTTACCCCATGAAAAAAAACATACTCAGATGCGCCCTGTTACTTGGCTTATCACCCTTTCTGGTACAGTGCGTGGCCACGGAACAAGATCTCCGCGGCCTGGAAATGCGCACCCGGACCATGGACAGCCGGATTACCGATTTGGAGAACCTCAACGAGACGATTCGCGGTCAGGCTACCTCCCAGGCCCGCATGGGCAATGAACTGGAAAACATCAGCAACCGCCTGTTGCAGCACGAGGGCTGGATGGAAGAGTCCGAACACCGGCATCGTCAGCTTCGGGACGAGCACCAGGAGACTCAGCGGGCCCTGAATATGAGGCTGGACAATGTTGATATCTCCCTTAAGGAAATCACCGACCAAATGGAAGAAAAGGAGCAAAAACAGGCAAGATCCCTGGAGGAGCTGCATAATCTCCTGGCTGACCTGGAGGCAAGACAGGAACGAAACCAGCGCCAGATCAGAGAGTTAAGAGAGCAGATCGCCCAAGAGGCGGCGAAAAGGGCCGAAGAGGCTCGAGAGGCTGCGGCAAAGGCCCGGCGTGAAGCGGAAGAACGGGCCCGACGCCAGACCGAACAGCTTGAACAACGGGAAACGGCCACCGCCGGCAACGATACCATCCGAGAAATTACTGCGGACAAATTCAAGGAAAAAGTTGCCGCAGGTCAAATCAGTATTGCCGAGGCGGCCCCGGAAGACCAGCCCGAGACCGTGCCGGAAGAACCCGAAACCACCACCGCCCCCGCCATCGACGATGACGATTATTACAGCCGGGGGGCACGACATCTGGAGCAAAGCGAGTACCAGGAGGCCTATACCGCTTTTGCCCGTTACCTGGAGGAGACCCCCCAGGGTGACAACGCCGCCGACGCTCGCTACCTCTTGGGTGAAAGCCTTTATGGCCAGCAGGAATACGAACTGGCCATTCTTGAATATCAGAAGGTGATCGCCGATTTCAGCGGTCATGACCGGGCACCGGCGGCCCTGCTCCGCCAGGGCATGGCCTTCGAGGAACTCCGCGAGCCCTCCACTGCGGCCATCGTTTACCAGCGCCTGATCGACGAATTTCCCGACAGCAACCAGGCCGGTGAAGCCAGGGCCCTGCTGGAAGAGATCAACTGAAACCAGGCAGCGTTTGGCCCTGAACGCCAAAAGGCCGGCGGGAGTTATTCTCCCGCCGGCCTTTTGTTTGCCTGCCAGTGATCAAAGGGGACCAAAGAATAAGCGGTCACGGGGTGCCGCAGGTTGTGGCGATCGGGACGGCGATGCGTACCTCAGTACGTAAGCCATCCCGATCGCCGCAAGATGCGGTGCCCCGTGATCGCTTACCCCAGCTCTTTTTCCTTGTCGGCCACCAGCATCCTGGTTTTGATCACGGTATCGGAAATCAGGCTCATGGAATCGATGCCGCACTCCACCAGAAAGGTGGCGAACTCGGGAAAATCGCTGGGCGCCTGACCACAGATGCCGATCTTGCGTCCCCGCCGCTTGGCGGTGTCGATGACCATTTTGATCATGGTCTTGACCGCCTCGTCGCGCTCATCATAAATATGGGAAACCAGATCGGAATCGCGATCCAGGCCCAGGGTGAGCTGGGTGAGATCATTGGAACCGATGGAAAAGCCGTCGAAGACGTCGGCGAAGGAATCGGCGGCGATGACATTGGAGGGGATCTCGCACATCACATAAATTTCCAGCCCGTTTTCTCCCTGGACCAGGCCGAATTCCCGCATCACCTCAATGACCTTCCGGCCCTCTTCGGGGGTCCGGCAGAAAGGCACCATCAGTTTGATGTTGTTAAGACCCATCTCGTTGCGGGCCTTGAGCAGG
>PWOG01000063.1 GCA_003557565.1 Desulfobulbaceae bacterium | reverse complement strand
GGCCGGCGGCCCGCCTGGTCCCATTCCCGCTCACCGGTGCTGATCTCATCGTCACCGTGCACCCGCCCCGATAATCCACTGTTTCAGCGGGCATGGCGATCGGCCAGGGAGATGGCATGCAGGGCCCATTGTTCAAAACGTTCTTCCTGCTCCCGAATCTCGGCCAACGACCACCAGCCCAAAGGATGAATATCCTCGCCATGGGCCCTGATGCCCAGGTCGTCGCGGGCCTGTTCATCGGCCAGCCGCCCCAGGTGTACGGCGCCCAGGTGGACCCGGCCCACCGGGGAGGCATCATCATTGATCCAGCCCACAAAGCTGCCGGTTATCCCCTCGCTGTTGACCAGTTCCTCCCGGCGCTCCCGCAACAGGGCCTCCTGATAGGCCGCCGACGTCAGCAGGCCGCTGGCGTCGGCATCTTCCCGGTTGATATGGCCGCCGATTCCCACGGAAAGCCGGCCCGCCAGCCGCCCTTCCCCCACCCCGCCACCGCGCCGGTAAACAAAGAAGCGTTCATGACAGGCAAAAAGCTGGTAGGGAATCAGTTGCTTAAAGGCCGGATCCTCCTCGCAGATCCCACGGGCAATGAAATGCTGGGACAGCCCCAGTAACCGTTCAGGCGCCGGCCCGACAAAACCGCCCTGGGGCAACTCGCCGCCGAAAAGCTGTTCCAGTTCGCGGCGCTGTATGCAAAACACCTCTTCTTTCATCTTCATATCGGCAATCTCCCCATGGATTTTATTTTCGACTTCAGCATATACGCCCCGGCCAGCAGGGTCAACTTAAGCGATCACAGGGCACCGCAGCTTGCGGCGCTCGGGCCGGCTCACGCACTGATGCAGGCTTCGCCGGCCCGTTCACCACAACCTGCGGCACCCTGCGGGCGCTTACCATTTTGCCTCCCGTGATCACTTACTGGCCAACAAGTAAACTTTCAGCCTGTTTTTTACCTCCCCGCCGGTGATGAGCTGTGCTATTTTGCAGGACCGTTAACGGATATACAAGAGCAGACAAACCAGAATAAAGCCGGGCAACCGATGAAAATTCTTCATACCTCAGACTGGCACCTGGGCCGTACCCTTTACGGCCGCCGGCGCTACCCGGAGTTCACCGCCCTGCTGGACTGGCTGATCAGCGTCATTGAGCAGCAACAGGTGGAAGCCCTGCTGGTGGCCGGCGACATCTTCGACACCACCGCCCCCGGCAACCGGGCCCAGGAACTTTATTACCGCTTCCTCTACCGGGTGGCCGCCTCGAGCTGTCGCCATGTGGTGGTGATCGCCGGCAACCACGACTCCCCCACCTTCCTCAACGCCCCCCGGGAGCTGCTGCGGTCTTTGAATGTCCATGTGGTGGGGGCGGCCAGCGCCGATCCGGCCGACGAGGTGCTGCTGCTTGCCGACCGGCAGCAGCAGCCGGAACTGCTGGTGGCCGCCGTGCCCTACCTGCGGGACCGCGACCTGCGCCTGGCCGAGGCCGGCGAAAGCGTGGAGGACAAGGAACGCAAGCTGCTGGCCAACCTGCGGGAACATTACGCCCGGGTCGCGGCCGTGGTTGAAGAAAGGCGGCAAACCCTGGACCGGCCGGTGCCCACCGTGGCCATGGGCCACCTGTTCACCGCCGGCGGCCAAAAGGTGGAGGGCGACGGGGTGCGGGAACTCTACGTCGGCTCCCTGGCCCACGTCCCCGCCGATCAGTTACCGGACAACTTCGACTACCTGGCCCTGGGCCATCTCCACGTCCCCCAGCGGGTGGGCGGGGCGGAAAACCGCCGCTACAGCGGCTCGCCGCTGCCCATGGGCTTTGGCGAAGCAGGCCAGCAGAAAAGCGTCTGCCTGGTGGAACTGCAGGCCGGCCAACCGGCCCTGGTCAGCACCCTGCCGGTGCCGATTTTCCAACCCCTTAAAAGAATCCGGGGCACCTGGGAAGAGATTGAACGGCGGCTGACGGAACTGGCCGCCGGCGACAGCCCCTGCTGGCTGGAGATCGTTTACGAGGGCGAGGAGGTAATCCCCGAGCTGCGGCAGCGCCTGGAAGAAAAAACCGCCGGCAGCCGGCTGGAGATCCTGCGGATCATCAACCAGCGGCTCAGCCGCCGCATCCTGGAACAAACCCAGCCCTCCGAGACCCTGGACGATCTGGATCCCTACCAGGTGTTCCAGCGCTGCCTGGAAGCCCACAACATCCCCCCCGACCAACAGCCCCCCCTGCTCCAGGCCTACCGGGAAACCGTCACCACACTGCTGGAAGAAGATCACCGGGCGGAATAAGCGCCGGTTAAGACGGGCTGGGATTTATGCGGGCTTTTTGTATCCCCGCTATTCCGGCATACCCGGCTCATCAAGAGCACGCAAAGAGCCAGTAAAGCTGGCAGCGAAAGCTAACATAGCAGCTCATCTTTGCAGACAACAAACAGCATTATTTCAAAAAAATCTGTACATGGATGAAACAAGCTTGTACCGTAAGTTACCTAACTTTGCATTTTTCAGCTAAATTTGGAAGATGTCCTTACCAAGCGCTTGGCAGCATTTCAGTCGCATGTCCACTGGGCATACTGTGCCTACATCCTGATAAATATATGCCCTCTTCTTCTCATTATCGGGAGGTGAATGGGTGTGATCATCAAGAAGCAGTATTATTGGGGATATCTGGTTGTCGGGTTGAGCCTGGTGCTTACCTGTGCGATCTATTTCGGATCGATGTGGTTCTACGACGACTGGTATGAATACCGCCTGAAGTATCTTGCCAAGATCGGAAGCATGGGAACGACCATGCTGATGTGCTGGGCGCTGGTGCTGGCCACGCGGCTGGGTCTCGTGGAACGGTTGTTCGGGGGGCTGGACAAGGTCTACAAGGCGCACCGCAGGTTGGGCGAAGTCGCCTTGTACCTGATTTTACTGCATCCAATATTGTTGGCCCTGAATCCCGAATTCGACTTTGTTCGCTTTTTCTGGATAGCCCAACTGCCCGGCGAAGCGGAACATTATTATGTTGCCCGGGTGACCGGCCTGGTCGCCCTGGCGGCCCTGGTCGCGCTGACGTCGTTGTCGCTCTGGATCTCGCTGCCTTACCACCAATGGAAACAGACGCACAATTTCTTCGGGCTGGTGCTGGTGCTGGTGATCTTCCACGGAGTCGTCGCCCAGGGCGAGATCATGTCGTATCCGGTGCTTAAAGCCTGGTTCGCCGTGTGGGCCGCGGTCGGGTTGTGCTGCTATTTCTATATCCGGGTGCTCTACCGGTGGTTCGGCCCGCTCCATGACTACCTGGTTGATCATGTCCGGACCTTGGGCGACATCACCGAGGTGCATCTGCGCCCGCGGAATCAGAAGCGGAAGATGGCCTTCCACCCCGGCCAGTTCCTGTACGTCTATTTCGATTCGCCGGATCTGCGACCCGAGCCCCACCCTTTCAGCATTTCGTCGGCGCCCCAGGCCGGGAACATCCGGATATCCGTCAAGAAAATGGGCGACTGGACAAAGCAGCTTCCCATCCTGAAGCCGGATCAGCGAGCCTTTGTCTGGGGGCCCTACGGCAAATTTGGCGACCACTTGGCGGAGCATGCGGACAAGGAATCCGTGCTGGTGGCCGGCGGGATCGGGATCACGCCCTTTTTGAGCATGGTGGAGAATGAAGATTTCCGGGCGGGCAAATACAACAAGGCGCATCTCTTCTACAGTGTGCAGGTACCGGAAGAAGCATATTACCACGACGAAATCACGGAGCTTGGCGTAAAGGAGGAATACCTGCACTACATTCCCCACTCTTCCGATTCCGAAGGGTATCTCACGCCGGAGGTCATCGCGGACCGGGTGGGCGACCTGAAGACCAAGGTCTACCTGATCTGCGGGCCGAAGG
>PWOG01000234.1 GCA_003557565.1 Desulfobulbaceae bacterium | reverse complement strand
CAGCGGGCTGGCCCAACTCTGGCTGACCGACCGCCTGCCCGCTGCCATGCGACCCATGCTGCAGGATCTGAGCCACCGGGCGAGGCAGAACAATTTCGGCTGGCTGGCCGCCGGCTACGACAGTCTGCTGCAAAGGGAGTCCCGTCAATTCCGGAACCACTCACCCGGCGAACAACCCGCTTTCGGGGCTGAGCTTGAGGCGGCCACCGGTTTGAGCTGGAACCTTGGCAGCCTCATCAGGGTCACCGAACCCTGGCGCCACGCTATTCTGGCCTTGAACAGCGACCCCACCAAGCCGAAGCGAACCGGCCCCAAAACCGCCCAGCGCCTGGCCTGGCTGCTGCGTTATCATGAAGACCAGGGCCGTTGCGAACTCAAGCCGGTTATGCAGCAGCGGCGGCGCGACGATACCTGGAGCCGGGGCCGGCCGGTATCCCTGACCCGGCTGAGGGGGGCGGTCAATAACGGTAATCCGGAGGGGCACCACCAGGCCCCGACGACACTGGATGATTCCTTTGATTTAAGCCTCCGTGACCGCGCCATCTGCGCCAGCCTCGAGCATCAGCATCAAACCGGCGGTTCCGGCTTCGTCCTCCCCGCGGACCTGGATTTAAGCCTGCTGGCCGGCCACCCCCATCTCTTTCTGGCCGCCGACCCCAACCTGCGGATCCAACTGGACCGAGGACAGCCCGCTCTGCTGATCGAACCGACTTCTAATCCTGACCAGGTGCGACTCCGACTGACTCCCCATCCCGGCACCACCGAACAGGTGGTGCGCCGACGGGGGGAAACGCTTTTCCAGGTCATTTCTTATCCGCCGCCCCTGCAGAACCTGGCGGCCCATCTCGGCGCCGAGGGCCGCACCTGGCCGCTTGCCGACCGCAACGCCCTGATTAATTTCCTGGCCGGACTGCCCCGGGAGCTGACCGTGTTTTCCTGTCTGGACCTCCAGCTCCCGGACAGTGAACCCATCACGGCGGATAACCGCATTATACTTCAGTTTTTCCCCGCTTCTTCGGGGTTGCGCCTGCGCATGCGGGTCCGTCCCCTGGGACCGGACGGTCCCGATCTCTGTCCCGGCCGCGGCCCCGCCGTGCTCTGGGCAAGAATCAACGGCCGCCGCTGTCATCTGTGCCGCGACCTGGCCGCCGAAAAAGCCAACGCCCAAGAACTGGCCGACCATTGTCAGCTTGAATTACCCGGGATCGCCGAGAGCAACACCCCCGACTTCGCCTCCTGGACTCTGCCCGGACCAGGCGATTGCCTGGAAATCCTGACCCGCCTGCACGAACAGCACCAAACGGTGGCACAGGAGTGGCCCGTCGGCCATGGGCTGTCGGTGAGCCCCAATGTCGAGCTGCACAAGCTCAGGCTGAAAATAAGCAAAAAGAACGATTGGTTCGGTTTAAGCGGCAAACTGCAACTGGACGACGGCCTGGTGATGGAACTGGACACTCTGCTCCGCGCCGCCCGCCACCACAAGGATCGCTTCATCCCCTTGGGAAATGGCCGCTTTCTCAGTCTTAGCAGGGAATTAAAGCGCAAGATCGAGGAGATCGAAGCGATTGGCGAAATTCGCCACGGCGAGGTCCAGCTCCACCCCCTGGCCGCCCGGCTCCTGCTAAACCCCGATGATGACGGCGCTCATGCTTCGGCCCCCCAAGTGGATGGCGATCAATACTGGCAGGAGTTTGAAACCAGACTGCGGCGCAACCGACACCAAAAGGCCCCGGTACCGCCCGGCCTTAACACCCGGCTGCGCCCTTATCAATTAACCGGATATCGCTGGCTGCGACAGATGGCCGACCTTAAGCTGGGGGCCTGCCTGGCCGACGACATGGGCCTGGGCAAAACCATCCAGGCCCTGGCTCTGCTGCTGGCCCGGGCCGGGGGAGGACCCGGCCTGGTGGTCGCCCCCACCTCTCTGTGTCTCAACTGGCAGGAAGAAGCTGAGCGATTCGCCCCGGCAACCAGGGTGATCCACTACAGCGGCCGCAACCGCCGGCGCCTGCTCGACGATCTGGGGCCCAACGACCTGGTGATCTGCAGCTACGGCATGCTCCAGCGCGACTCCGACCTCACCGGCGCCATCCACTGGCACACCATAGTCCTGGACGAGGCCCAAGCCATCAAGAATTTCCTGGCCAAACGTTCCCGGGCGGCCATGAAACTCCAGGCCGACTTCAAGCTGATCACCACCGGCACCCCGCTGGAGAATCATCTCGCCGAACTGTGGACCCTGTTTCGTTTCATCAACCCCGGCCTGCTGGGCAGCCTGGAAAAGTTCAGCCGGCAATTCATTGTTCCCATCGAACAACACGATGACCAGCAGGCCCGGAGCCGGCTCAAAAAACTGCTGACCCCCTTCATTCTGCGCCGGCTCAAAGACGAAGTTTTAAGTGAACTGCCCCCCCGCACCGACATCACTCTCCAGGTTACCATGAACCGGGAGGAGGCGGCCCTTTACGAAGCCCTGCGCCGGCAGGCCAAAGCCACCCTGCAGGCCCCGGCCGATGACCAGCGGCGCGGGGCCCCGCTGCAAGTCCTGGCGGAAATCATGAAGCTGCGCCGGGCCTGTTGTCATCCCCGCCTGGTCCTTCCGGAAAGTACCATGGCCGGCGCCAAACTGGAGCTTTTCGCCAGGGTGGTGCGGGAACTGCTGGAAAACCGGCACCGGATCCTGGTCTTCAGCCAGTTTGTCGATCACCTTGCCATCGTGCGCGAACATCTTGACCAACAGGGGATCAGCTACCAGTATTTCGACGGCGCCACCCCGCCACAAACCAGGCAGCAGCGGGTGCAGGCCTTCCAGGAAGGCCGGGGAGATCTGTTTTTGATCAGTCTGCGGGCCGGAGGGCTGGGACTGAATCTCACCGCCGCCGACTACGTTATCCATCTCGATCCCTGGTGGAACCCGGCGGTGGAGGAGCAGGCCTCGGACCGGGCCCACCGGATCGGCCAGAACAAGCCGGTAACCATCTACCGCCTGATCACCAGCGGCACCATCGAGGAAAAAATCCGGGCCATGCACCACCGTAAACGCCGCCTGGCCAACGACCTGCTCGACGGTACCCGCGCCGGCCCCCCGCGCAGTTACGAAGAATTAATGGCCCTGCTGGAAAAATGAACAAATGGCGAAAATCATGAAATTCAGTCTCAGCTGGAAGCTGATCATCGGTTGTGTGCTGACCCTGCTGGTCACCATGAGCGTTACCTTTTACCTTATCAGTCTCCGTCAGGAGCGCCTGATCGTCCGCCAGGCGGAAAACGAGGCCCGGACCATTTTCCGTCAGATCATTATCACCCGCAAATGGGTGGCCGACCACGGCGGAGTGTACGTGGAGAAACAGGCCGTACCGTGGGCCCGGCCCAACTCTTTAGCCCCCAACTCCGAGATCATCGACCGGCAGGATCGCCGCTACCTGCTTCAGACTCCGGCCATGGTCACCAAGGCCCTGGCCGATTACGCCAAGGAAGAAGAGACCTACTGGTTCCACATTACCAGCCTCAACCCGGTCAACCCGGCCAACCGGCCCGACGACCTGGAGCGAGAAGCCCTGCAGGCCTTTGCCGAGGACGGGGGGCTGACAGAATTTCTCGCCATGGAAACCATCAGCCGTGACACCTATCTGCGCTACATCTCGCCTCTCTATGCCGAGCCGGTGTGCCTGGGCTGTCATCAGAACTACCAGGTCAATGACGTACGGGGGGCGATCAGCGTCACCCTGCCTTTAAGCGAGACCCTTGCCGAGGCGGCCTGGAACCGGCGCCTGCTGTTTGCCGCCATGGCCATGGTAGTGCTGATTCTGAGCGGGGCGCTGATGCTGATGATCCGACGGCTGGTTCTGACCCCAATGCAGACCCTGGCCACCGCCATGCAACGATATTCCCACAGCGGCCATCAGGACGATGCCGTGGTCCTGAAAACCGGTGACGAGCTGGAGGAGCTCTCCCGCAGCTTTGCGCACATGGCCGGCCGGCTCAGCGAGTATCACTCCGACCTCGAGAACAAGATCCAAGTCGCCACCGGTGACCTGGAACAGAGCAACCGCCAGCTGGTGGAAGCCAACCGGCTGCTGGCCGCCGCCAACATCCAAAAATCCGATTTCATCGCCCGCGCCTCCCATGAGCTGCGCACCCCCCTGACCTCGGTCAAGGGCGGCATGGAATACCTCACCACCCGACTGTCCAGCCTGGATCCGGCAACGGGCCGGGCCTGCAGCCGTGAAGAGCTGCTGGACTTCCTTGAACTGATCCGCAACAACACCGACCGGCTGATCCGGATGGTCAACACCATGCTGGACATCGAACGCATTGAGATGGGCACGGAATCATCCCTTAACTTGCAGGAGTTCGACCTGGCCCACCTGGTATGGGAATGCCGGGAAGAGCTGGCTTTGACCGCCGCCGCCAACAATGTAGAGATATCCGTCCATGGTCCCCAGACCCTGATAATCCGAGCCGACGAAGACCTGGTCCGGCAAGTGCTGATCAACCTTCTGGCCAATGCCGCCAAGTTCGCCCCACCGGAATCGGCAATACGACTCCATTTTTTCCAGGAAGAGGACGCCGCAGTGGTGACGGTGCAAGACCGGGGACCCGGCATTGACCCCGACCAGCGGGACAAGATTTTCGAAAAATTTTACCGGCTGGGCGATAAAGAAGGCAGCGGCCTGGGGCTGGCCATATCTCGCAGTATCATCGAGGCCCATGGCGGCTGGATCAGGGTGGATAACAACCCCGACGGAACAGGGGCCTGCTTTTATTTCCGCTTGCCCCGCAGCTGACCCCCTCGCACCGAGGCCGCGCCAACCGTGGCAACGGCGGGAAACGTCGCCGTGATTTCCCTTTGCCGGGCCCGGTTCTGCCAGTGCAAAGTCGAATTTACATTATTTTAGCAATTCGGCCCAAAATATGTTTATATCTTACCCTGCCACGGGACGAGGCATTAACATAGTGGGGCCACGGGACCCCGCATCCTGCGGCACCCCTGTGGCCGCTTACAGGACAAACCCTTTGATTTGGTAGCTTATCATTGTCAACAACGGGCTTAACCATGGATGATCGTCATACCACCCCCACCCTCCTGGCCATCGACGATGACCAGGACATCCTCAAGGTGCTCAAGGCCAATCTGGAACTGCACGGCTACAAACTGGTCACCGCAACTTCCCTGGCCGAGGCCCGCCGGATACTGGAGACACACCAGCCGGATTTGATTATTCTTGATCTGATGCTGCCGGACGGCGACGGCCTGGAATTCTGCTGTTCCGTGAAATCCCTCCACCCGGGTTTGCCGGTAATCATGCTCACCGCCCGGGACAAGGTTTCAGACAAGGTGGTGGGATTGGAGCTGGGGGCCGACGATTATGTCGTCAAACCCTTCGAGACCAGCGAACTGCTGGCCCGGATCAAAGCCAGACTGCGGGCCAGCCCCGCCGCCCCGGCCAACGCCGTTACCCGGGCCGGCAACCTGGAAATCGACATCCGCAACCAGACCGTCACCGTCGATGACCAGGAGGTGTACCTGACCGCCAAGGAGTTCCAACTCCTGGCCTGCCTGGTGGAAAACCGCAACAACCTGGTAACCCGGGATGAACTCCGCAAGCGGCTCTGGAGCGACTCCAAGATCTACTCCTGGAGTCGGGTTATTGACGTCCACATCCAGCATTTACGGCGAAAAATCGAAAAAACCCCGTCCCAGCCCCGTTATATCGTCACGGTGCCGGGGCGGGGGTATCGTTTCGCCGAATGATCTACGCGCCATTCAGGGGGCCAAGACTTCCACGTCACCGGTGAGGTCATAACTCCCGTCGTCCATGAAGTAATCCAGGTTCTGACCGCGAACCCGCAACTCATCATCGGTTACCACCACCCCGGCCCGGCTGCTGACCCGGCCCTCGGCTTCATGATAGCTCAGGGCCTGGGTTTCGAGCAATAAGCCGTCGGCGTCACGCAGGCGGACATCAACTTCAAGATCCAGCACGCCGGTGGTAGTATCATAGCGCCCTTCTCCGGCGCTGACCCACACCTGCTCTTCACCGTCCCGGAAAAAGGTGGCATCCACTCCGCTGAGCAGAAGCTCGTCTTCGCTTGCACCGGTGCGCAACTGGCGACTTTCGGTGAGCCACCGCAACTGTCCATCGACTTCCTGGACAAAACGGACCGAATCCATGGTGAACTGCTGCCGCTCGTCCTCGCGGTAGCGCTCCCTGATTTCTTCGCTTTCCGGAACCTCGGGGGGGGCCAGCAGGGCGGCCAGGCGCCCACCGTACACCGGCCAGCCCAGGACCAGCAGCAAGGGCACCAGCCAAAGCAGGTTGCGAAGTCCGTGTATCATGCAGCCCCACCGTCGATCCGCGGTCGCTCGTCGGTTCCGCATTGCCGTCGCCGGGGCCCGGTGATGGCTTGTGTGTTGCTCCTACCTGGCATAACTGGCAAACAGTTCTTCCCGCTGCCCCCGGGCGTCGATGATCAATTCACAGAGCTCCCGCACCGCCCCCCGGCCACCGGGCTGCCGGGTGACATAGTGGACCGTCTCTTTAACCTCGGCCACCGCGTCGGCCACCGTCGCCGCCAGCCCCGCCCGCAGCAGCAGCGGCAGGTCCAGCCAGTCGTCGCCCATGTAGGCCACCTGCTCGGGCGCCAGTTTTTCTGCGGCCAGTATTTGCCGCCAGACCTGGATCTTTTCCCCCTGGCCCTGATAAACATGACGCAGGCCCAGATCATCGGCCCGGCGACGCACGGTTTCGGACTGCCGGGCGGTGATCAGCCCGGTCTCCACCCCAGCCTCCCGCAACAGACGGATACCGAAGCCGTCGCGGGTGGAAAAGGCCTTCATTTCATATCCTTGGGGTCCGTATACAATGGTGGAATCGGTCAAAACCCCGTCAACATCGAGCAGCAGCAACTTAACCGCGGCGGCACGGCCCATGGCGTTTTTCCAGGCATAACTCCGGCCCTGCCGCCCCGCACGATCCAGGGCCCGCTGCCGCAACCCCTGGGTGATTTCGCAGTCGGAGGGGTAATCCCCGCCGCCGGTGCATTCAGGATCGGTCATGACTGCCTCCGGCCGGATGATTGGCGGTCAGTTGATGAATGGCCAAAAGCTCGCGCAGCAACTCCTCCACTCGGTCCAGGGGCCAGGAATTGGGACCGTCGCAGCGGGCGCGGTCCGGTTCGGGATGGACCTCCATGAACAGCCCGTCGACCCCGGCGGCCACCGCTGCCCGCGCCAGGGTGGGAACGAAACGGCGCTGGCCGCCGGAACTGCCCCCGGCCCCGCCGGGCAGCTGAACACTGTGGGTGGCGTCGAAAATCACCGGGCAGCCCAGTTCACGCATCAACGGCAGGGAACGCATGTCCACCACCAGGTTGTTGTAACCGAAGCTGCTGCCCCGTTCGGTGAGCATCAGGCCGCCATTTCCCGCCGCCCGGACCTTGGCCACGGCATGCTGCATGTCCCACGGGGCGGCGAACTGCCCTTTTTTGAGATTTACCGGCTTGCCGGTGGCCGCCGCGGCCATCAACAAATCGGTCTGCCGGCACAGAAAGGCGGGGATCTGAATGATATCGAGGACTTCGGCGGCATCGGCGACCTGGGCGCATTCATGGACATCGGAGACCAGGGGCAGATCGAATTCCCGGCCCAGGGCCGCGAGCATGGCCAGTCCCTCTTCGGGCCCCGGCCCCCGGTAGGAGCCCAGGGAGGTCCGGTTGGCCTTGTCGAAGGAGGCCTTGAAGACCAGAGAGATACCCAGCCGCCCGGTAATCTCCTTCATGGTGCCGGCGATCCGCCGCATCACCAGCTCGTCCTCGATGACGCACGGACCGGCCAGCAGACACAAAGGGTGTCCTGGGCCGACGCGAAAGCGGCCGGGGATATCAACCGGTTGCATGGAGTCAACCATGGTGGCTCGTGCTTTCCTGATGCTTTAAGGCGGCCTCGATAAAGGCGGTGAACAGCGGGTGGGGCTGCATGGGGCGGGACTTGAACTCGGGATGAAACTGGCAGCCGAGAAACCAGGGGTGATCGGCCAGTTCGACAATCTCCACCAGCTGGTCGTCCGGCGAGGCACCGCTGATCACCAGACCTTTTTCCACCAGGGCCCGCCGGTACTCGTTGTTGAACTCGTATCGGTGCCGGTGCCGCTCGTCGATCATCTCCCTGCCGTAGGCGGCCATGGCGTTAGTCCCGGGCTGCAGCCTGCAGGGATAGCTCCCCAGCCGCAGAGTGCCGCCAAGATCGGTGGCCTCGTCCCGGACCTGCACCCGGCTGGTTCGATAGTCGTACCATTCCTTGATGAAGTAGATCACCGGATGGGGAGTTTTGGGATTGAACTCGGTGCTGTCGGCATCCTTGAGGCCGGCGACGTTGCGGGCAAATTCAACGGTGGCCAGCTGCATTCCCAGGCAAATCCCGAAAAACGGCACCTGTTGCTCCCGGGCATAACCAATGGCCATGATCTTACCGGCCACCCCGCGACCGCCGAAGCCCCCCGGCACCAGAATGCCATGACATCCCGCCAACAGGGTGGCGGCCCCCTCCATACCGTGGGCCTCCAGATCCTCGGCGCTGACGTAACGCAGTACTACCCGGCTGTCATTGACCACCCCGGCATGGACCAGGGCTTCATGCAGGCTCTTGTAGGACTCCTTGAGCTCGACGTATTTACCGATGATGGCGATATTGATCTCGCGGGCCGGATTCTTGATCTTCTCCACCAGCTTTTCCCAGGGTTCCAGGCGCGGAGAACCGGTCCAGACGTTGAGCAGCTTGAGAATCTTGTCGTCCAAGCCTTCCTTGTGAAACCAAAGGGGTACTTCGTAGATGTTGTCCACATCGCGGGCGGTGATCACCGCGTCGCGCTCGACATTACAGAAAAGGGCGATCTTGGCTTTCAGTTCGTCGTTTAAGGTGGCTTCGGTCCGGCAGAGCAATACATCGGGCTGGATCCCAATGGCCCGCAACTCCTTGACGCTGTGCTGGGTGGGCTTGGTCTTGACCTCGCCGGCGGTTTTGATGTACGGCACCAGGGTAACATGGAGATACAAGGTGTTTTCCCGTCCCAGATCGCTGCGCAGCTGGCGGATGGCCTCGAGGAAAGGCAGGGATTCGATATCCCCGATGGTGCCGCCGATCTCGATGATGGCCACATCGACCTCGCCCTCCAACTGACGCACGGCGGCCTTGATTTCATCGGTGACGTGGGGAATCACCTGGACGGTTCCCCCCAGGTATTCGCCCCGGCGTTCCTTGTTGATCACCGTATGATAAATGCGCCCGGAGGTATAGTTGTTTTTCTGGCTCAGGCTCACCGAGGTATAGCGCTCGTAATGCCCCAGATCCAGGTCGGTTTCAGCCCCGTCGTCGGTGACGTAAACCTCGCCGTGCTGAAAAGGATTCATGGTGCCGGGGTCGACATTGATGTAAGGGTCGAGTTTTTGAAAGGTTATGGTCAGCCCCCTGCTTTCCAGCAAGGCACCGATGGCGGCGGCGGCCAGCCCCTTGCCCAGCGAGGAGAGAACTCCGCCGGTAATGAAGATAAACTTGGTTCGCGGTGTCCGTTCGGCAGGTGTCATGGGTCCTGGTTGGGATATGGTTGGTAAAAATCATAAACGTTTTTAGCAGCGGCGCCGCTGAAACGCTTACCACACGGGGACGCAAGAGGGTATCGGCCCTGGTGAACCCGGTGTAAAGTTGGTGTCTGGCCCGGCCCGGGGCGGGATGGGGACGACAACACAAAAGGGTGAATATAGCACCAACGTACATGAAGGCAAGGCAAAAAGCACTATGCCCAGGGATCCGTCCAAGTCATTGTTTCTGACACCAGGGCGGGGACCGTGAAGCCCGGTAGCGGCAAGACACCCACCACGGTAGAGGATTAATGCCGGCGCGTCAAGGGGCTAAACAAATAACCAGAAGTGGGTGAGTCTGCTGCCAGGGCAGCCGGATCTCCGCTCACCCACCCCTGATCATGTAACTGATCACGGGGTCCACGGGGTAAGCGGTCACAGGGTGCCGCAGGTTGCGGCAAGCGAGACGGCGATGCGTACCTCGGTACGTGAGCCGGCTCAATCGCCGCTTATGGCGGTGCCCTGTGATCGCTTACCTGATCATTGGTTATCCGGCGGGCAGGAAGTCGATGGGATACATGATGGTTACCGGCGGCACGTTGTCTTTCGGACCGAAATTAAACCTCTTTACCCGGGCCACGATCTGGGCTTCCAGTTCCGCCGAGCCCAGCTCGGAGGACTCCACGGTGCATTCGGAAACCGAGCCGTCGGATTCAATGGTTATGCGCAGCACAATGTTCCCGCGCAGGGTCGGATCCCGCCGCAATTCGGTGTTGTAAATCCGGTACAGAGTCGATGCGTATCGGTCGAACACTATCTGGATCTCTTCATCGGTCCTGGTCGGCACATAGTCTTCGCTATCCGGCCGGGCCGCCGCCTCCATGTCGGCAAGTTCGCTCTCCGCCCGGGTGAATTCCACCCCCTCACCGGACATCCGGCCTCCACCGGGGGTCCCGACATCCCTGCTGATCCGGGAATCGTCGACCCCACCGCTGGAACCTTCCGCCCGTGCCGTCACCAGACTGCGCTCGGCCTCGGCCCGTCCAGCCGCCGTATCGGCTTCATCGATCAGCGACTCAACGCCGGTATGGGCGGAGGGCGCCTCGTCCAGGAGGTCATCGAAGGATTCACTGAAAGCCAGAACCCCGGTGCTTTCCGCGGTTTCACGGGCCTGTCTGGTTTCCTCGGGGGTCGGCTCCGGCTCTTGCTCCGGGCGTTCATCCGGCTCTTCGGGCTCCGTTTCATCGGGCTCGTCGGGATCCAGCTCTTCACGATCCGGCTCTTCCCTGGGTGGTTCCGGCTCCGGCTCCGGTTCCGGCTCCCTTACCAAAGAGGCCAGCCGCTCGGGGATTTCAGGCTGTTCATAGGGATCGGGCATCGGCACCTTCACCATGGGCACCACAGACCCCATGATGATGCAAAAAAGCAGGGCAACGACCAGGGCGCGACGAAACCGGTGTTCACTCTCGGCGTCCCCGCTCCACGGCATGACCACCCGGCGATAAGGAACAGGGGAAGCCTCCCGGACAATGGCAAATTCGGACTGGCGGCGTTCCTCGCGGGCATAAGCCTTGCGTATTTCGCCTTTGAGGTCTCTTAGTTCACGCTGAATCTCATCGATCCGGCCGGCCAGGGAATCTCGTTTTTCGTGGGCGGCCCCGAGTTGTTCCTCGAAAATGTCGATACGTTCCCGCAGCCGCGACAGGTGCTCGTCTTTATCGCTTACGCCGATCAGCCCATCCCAGAAGAGCCCGTCGGCATCCAGCTCACCCAGTTTGTCAAGGGCACCGCAGATCTCCCCCAGGGCCTGATAACGCTCTTTATCGACGGCCAGATTCTCGATCTCGGCCTCCGCCGCACGCAGCTGGGCTTCCACAGCCTGGCGTTTCTGCCTGGTCTGCTCGATCCGAGCATTAACAGCCTCCAGTTCTTGCTCCAGTAGTGATTTTTCCACGGGATCACTCATGATGCCTGCGCCGCTTTCTGGATTACCGCCAGGGAGATTTTCTCGTATCCAGCACCAGTGCAGGTTGACATTATTTTTCTAAGGGCAGTGAAGGGAATGGTTTTATCGGCAAGGATGGTGACCTCCTTTTTCTGCGCCGCCTCCCTGGTTCTTATGCCGATAGCCCGGCTCTCCAGCTGCTCCAGCCGCTGGGCAATCACCGCCACCTCGTTATTTTCATACTCAATCAGATCCCGGGTCGTCAGCATCACCCGGCCCTGGACCAGCACCTCTTCGGGGCTGACCTGGATTACCACGGTTTCCCGGGGCATTTCTTCCACCACCGCCTCGGGCAAATCGAAATGACGGGGAGATTCCAGGGCTTCGTCGCTGGCCGTGTTGAAGAGCAGAAAGAACACCAGGATAGTGAAAACATCCATCAGCGACGTCAGGTTCAAACCTTTCGATTTCCCCCGGTTCCGCCCCATCCGTTTTATTCGTCGGGAGTTCTTCATGGTGCATCTCCAATGGATATGGCGGGAAAGAGCACCCTGGTCCGGCTTTCCTCGCCTCCGTCCACGAGTATTTCAGTGCCGCGCAGGGTATCCATGGTTCGAATCAGATAGTCATATTCGATATCGGGCTCCACCAGAATAGTAGCGTCGTCCTTCTCGGGGTAGGAATCCTTCAGGTCGAGGAGGAATTCGGTCAGTTGCCCGAAATCATACTCATCGTCCTCCTTCGGAATTGTTGCCACCACCCTGTTGCCGTCCGCCAGTTCAAACCCCTCATTGCGGATGACCACCTCAAGCTTGAACGCCGGCTCATCGCTGCTGGCACCACCGCCACCGGTGGGCACATCCAGTTCCATGATCGCCACCCGCGAAAAAACGGCACTGATCAGCAGAAACGGGATAAGCACCACCATGAGATTCAAAAAAGTGGTAATATTGAGCTCCGCCGGCTCCTTTGACATTTTGGAGCGTTTTCGTCTTCTGGCCATGATCAGCTCGTCTCGTAGCGTCGCTGGGAAGCAGTGGAGATAATGTTTAATGACTTAACCGAAGCCATTTCCAGGCTGTCCACTATCTTGCCGGTGGTGGAGGTCAACTTGGCATGAAGAATGAGAAGTGGAATTGCCGACATCAGGCCGAAGGCGGTGGTATTCATGGCCACCGAAATACTGGCTGACAGCAGGTCGGCCCTCTCGGCGGGAGCGGCGCTGGCAACCGCAGTAAAGGCCTCGATCAGCCCCATGATGGTACCGAGCAGCCCCAGAAGAGTGGCGATATTGGCAAGCAGGGCCACGTAAGGGGTCCGTTTTTCCAGTTCCGGAATGATCTCCATCAACCCTTCTTCCATGGCGATTTCGATGTCATCCCGGCGCCGGACCGCCCCCTGACGCGCCAGCCCCATGCTCAACATCTGGGAGATGGTGGAATTATCATTGTTGACCATATCGCGGGCCTGGTCGAACTCGCCTTCGGCCAGCACCGGATGCAGCTGTTCCCACATTTGGCGATTCTGGTTACCGATCCGGTACAACTGGATCCAACGCTCCACCGAAATGGCCAACCCAACCGCAAAAACCAGCAGGATTGGTAACATGAACACCCCGCCCGTCTGAAAAAATGCCACTGTAGAGTAGAACATAACTTTGCCTCTTGTTGATGTTTAATTAAGTTGATTATTATCTTTTACTGCCGCCAATCACATTTCAGTTGTAAATTAAGGCTGACCTTCAATTGCCCCGGCTGATTTCATAGAAACTCAGCTGGCGCATGAAAACGTCCCGATCCACGGGCACGGCATCCTCGGTCAGCATCATGTCCATGCCACTGTCACTGGCAATCTCAGAGCTTTTCCAGGGCACGATAAAAAGAGACTTCGGGGTTTCGTCATCACCGATGATCGACATCCCCGAAAGCTCCTTGGGCTGGTTTTCCTCTTCCTCCCTGGCTTCCTGTGCCATGGCTGTTGCCGCCGGCCACAAAGCCATCAACAGAATTAAAAGCGCTTTTTTATACATATATTTCCTCCTGAACTGACTTTTAATCCATTCCCAAAAATGGTCGCTAATTGCTAACGTCCCAGCCGCATGCGCAGGTCAGCTATCCACATCTCCACCTGATCATCATCGGGCATGGCCTCACTGTAAGTTTCGTAGCTCTCAAGGGCGCACTGGAGGTCGCCTAAATACAGGTCACAAAGAATTCCCAGGTTTCTGCGCGCCGGGTGATAATCCGGAAAAGTGGCCAGGGTCTTTTCATAGTTCTCCCGGGCCTCGTCGAAACGCCCCATCCGGCGCAGCAGCAGGCCGTACTCATTGTTCGCCGCCGGGTGCTTGGGCACCAGGCTCAATGCGGTTTTCAGGTGCTCCTCCGCCTCCTCGAAGCGATCGACTTTCTGGAGAACGATGGCAATGTTAACATAGGGGGCGGTGACCCCGGGGGAGTGCCCGATCACAGTTTCCAGCAGCTCGATTGCCCCGTCATAGTCCTGGGCTTCCAGCCGGTCGACGGCGAGCTCGAAAAGCTCCCGGGTTTCCTCGTCCATGCTGGACTTTTCCTCAATAATAAAACCGTGCCGGCCTTCTTCGAGGTAAAACACGACCCCTCCTCCCGCCAACGGAACTCCGGGGTCCTCTTCGGGCTCCGGTTCGGGTGGCGCCGTGGTGGCGCACCCGGCAAAAACCGCCGCCAGTATGAACAGCATCAGATATCTGCTCAAAGACTGGATTTCAAGCCACTGGTACACTCGTAAATACCTGCTCTGCATTGCTGCCCCTCTCCTGCTTATTCGACTATTTCCACTTGCATGGGAACTTCCGGCGAGGTCTCTTCGACCTTGTCTTGGATATCTTCCCCGATTATCTCAACCGACTTCCTTTCTTCCTCGGCCGGCCCGGCAACCGAAGAGGTTGCCTCCGGAACCGGAGCCACAAGCTCATCGCCCGCTTCATCTTTGACACCCTCGCCTGCTGCGACGGTTTCTGCCGCCGCCTCTTCCACTTCTTCCACTTCTTCCACTTCTTCCGCTTGTTCGGTTTCCGTGGTTTCTCCAGTTTCTTTGATTTCTACGGCTTCTACGGCTTCTTCAGCTTCCGCGGCTTCTTCTGTTTCTGCGGCTCCTTCTGTTTCTGCTGCTTCTTCTGTTTCTGCTGCTTCTTCTGTTTCTG
>PWOG01000168.1 GCA_003557565.1 Desulfobulbaceae bacterium | reverse complement strand
ATGCTGGCTCACCACCTTGATCATGATCTGGAAATCATGTTCAAAAGTTTGACCGATCTAGCCGGGCAGATTGTGCGTGGCGAGGAGCTGTTGGCCAAGGAACAGCTTCAGCAACAGCTGGCCCGGCAGACTCTGCCGGCACACATTTTCAATCATGGGATAGTCCTGCTGGACCTTGAAGCCAACCTCTTGGCCGCATCCTTACCGCAAACAAAACAGATTGTCGCCTATGTCGATTCTCACCATTACCAAAGGGTTTTTGCCGACGGTCGACCATTGGTGGGACCGCCGCTGGCGCGTGCAGCCGGGCAAACGCCTTCGCTGCTGCCGCTCAGTGTGCCGGTGTTCACCGCAAGCGGACGCCCGCTGGGAGTGTTGAGCGGGCTTGTCGAGCTTGCCGAGAACAACCACCTCCAACAAGAGCTGATCTGGCATCATGGCGCCGGCGGTGGCTACCTGCTGGTGGATCCCGATGCCGGCCTGGTCCTGGCTGCCAGTGAACAGGAAAAAACCCTGGAACCGTTGCCGCTGCCGGGCGACAATCCCCTGCATGACCGGGCCATGGCCGGCTATGAAGGATCTGGGGTGGCCACCAGTTACGGGGTGGAATACCTGGCTTCCGTGCGGCAGTTGGCTAATACCGACTGGTTCGTGGTGGCCCGGTTGTCGGCGGAGGAAGCCATGGCTCCCCTGACCAGGCTGCAACAGCGGCTCAAGCTGGCAACGCTGCTGTTCCTGTTGGGCGTCGGTGCGGCCCTTACCTGGTTTATCAAGCGGCAGTTCGACCCGTTGGTGGAATATGCCGATACCCTGGGTAACATGACCTCCGGCTACGTCCCAGCCGAGCCCCTGCCGGTCAACCGCAACGATGAACTGGGCCGGTTGTTGCACAGCTTCAACCAGCTGCTGGCTTCAATACAGGAGGCCGAGGAGAAGTTCCGTGGCATTGCCGAGGCCAGCCTGGACCTTATTTTTCGCATCGACATCGACGGCCGGGTCACCTACTGTTCGCCGGTGGCGCAGCAGATCATGGGCCGGAGGCCGGAAGAAATCGTCGGCACCGATTTTCGCCGCCATATCTCCCGGCAAGACGCGGACAAGGGCCGGCAGGCCTTCAATGCCGCCATTCAGGGGGAAAAGCTCCGGCTCTGGGAGATCACTCTGCAGCGGGCCGACGGCAGCACCTTTATCGGTGAGGTCAATATCGCTCCCATCCGGGAACATGGCCGGGTGGCGGGGGTCCAGGGGGTGGTGCGGGACGTTACCGGGCGGCGGCGGGCAGCGGCGGCCCTGTCCCGGCAACTCAATTTCCAGAAGATGGTGGCGGATATTTCCACGGCCTTCATCAGGTCTCGGGGCGAAGAGATCGACTCCGCAGTGGAACATGCCCTGGCCTTAAGTGGCGGTTACTTCAGGGTGGACCGGGCCTATATATTTCTCTTCTCCGCCGATGGCGAAACCATGAGCAAAACCCATGAATGGTGCGACGCCGGGATCACGACCTGCAGGCAACCAATTAAAAACATACCGCTAAAGCACCAGCCGTGGGTCGCCACCCGCATTCAACGGGAACCTTATCTCATGATCCCCGACATCAACAAACTGCCACCTCAAGCCCGGGCGGAACAGGAGGAGTTATGGGCCCAGGAGGTCAGATCCTTGCTGCTGCTGCCCCTGCGCGGTTCCGGCGGACAGCTCGGTTTTATGGGTTATGACGTGGTGCGCCGGGATCGCAGCTGGAAAGAGGAGGAAATAACCCTGATCAATGTGGTGGCCGAGTGTATCACCGGGGCCTTGGTCCGGCACCGGGTGGAGCAGGAGTTGCAATGGCACGGCGCCGAGTTGGCCCGTTCCAACGCCGAGCTGACCGATTTTGCCCATATCGCCTCCCACGATTTGCAGGAGCCGCTACGCAAAGTGATCGCCTTCGGCGACCGGTTGCAGATGAAGTGTGGTGGGATGCTAGACGAACGGGGAAGGGATTACCTGGGGCGGATGCAACTGGCCGCCGAACGGATGCAGGGTCTGATCGAGGACCTGCTTCAATACTCCCGGGTCACCACCAAGGGACGGGAGTTCGAGTCGGTGGATTTGAACGAGGTGTTGCGTGATGTGCAGGAAGACCTGGAGCGGGCCATTGAGGAAGCGTCGGCGACGATTGTCGCCGAACCGTTGCCGGTGGTGCGGGCCGATCGCCTCCAGATGCGTAGCCTGATGCAGAACCTGCTGGGCAATTCCCTAAAATACCGGCGTCCCGAAGTGCCGCTGGAAATCCGGGTGGGGGAGGAGCACCGGGGTGGCAACTGGGTGGAAATTGCGTTCAGCGACAATGGTATTGGCTTTGACAACAAATATCTGGACCGTATTTTCCGACCCTTCCAGCGCCTGCACGGCCGTGGCGAATACCAGGGCAGCGGCATCGGCCTTGCCGTCTGCAAGAAAATCGTCGATCGTCACGGCGGGGAACTTACCGCCCACGGCACTCCCGGCGCCGGTGCCCGATTCGTCATCCGGCTGCCCCGCCGGGCTTGACAATTTTTTGAGTGTTTTTGCTTTCTTCATTCGGTGCCGTTTTGGGCGGCATGTCAGGTGTCGCTGGCGGCGGACTGGTCGGCGAAGCCTTGAGCCCGCTAATAAAATTGTTGCAAGGAGTGTTTCCACATGGGATTACTACGGGGCAAAATACTCGTTAATTCTGGTGTTGTTGTTGATGACCTCGGGTGTGGTGATTGCCGCCAATGGGCCGCAACGGCAAGAAGAACTAGAAAGAGTGGAGACCCACAATCATCCCGGCTTGGCCTGAAGAGTGGAAAGATAAAGTTACCCTGGTGGATAACTGAACCAATTTAATGTGCACCTGCCATTTGGTGAAACCGGTACGGAAAGCGCTTTGCCCTACCAACGACAAAGATGAATAGTGCCGTGGTCGATGAACGTCGGCTGATCATTTATCGCAGCAATCGGTTGGAGTCCCTGCTGGATTGCCTGGCTGAACAGCTGCGGCATGATCCGCCCCCGCCTTTGACCACGGAAACCGTGGTGGTGCAGAGCCGGGGCATGGCCACCTGGCTGGGCCAGAGCCTGGCCCGGCGTTTTGGGGTCTGGGCCAATCCCGATTTTCCCCATCCCCGCCGTTTCATCGAACGCCTGCTCAGGTCCGCCTTGGGGCCCGAGGTTGAATCGGCCGCTTCTTTTAACCGGGAGCTGCTTACCCTGGCGATTCTTGAACTGCTGCCCGTGATCGTCGATCAGGAGGAGTTCAGCCCCCTGCGCCGATACCTGGAAGGAGGGGATGACTGGAAAAGCCTGCAGCTGGCGGAGCGGATCGCCTACCTTTTTGACCAGTACCTGGTTTATCGGCCGGACATGGTCCTGGGTTGGGAGGAGCAGCGGCAGCAACCGGACCGGGAAAACCTTTGGCAGGCGGTGTTGTGGCGGCAGCTGGCAGACCGCTACGGTTCACCCGCCCGGCTGTTTCACCAGGCCCATGCCCGCCTGAAAGAAGGCAACCTGCAGGCCCCGGAACTGTTGCCATCGCGGGTTTTTCTCTTTGGCATCACCACCTTGCCCCCCATTTATCTGGGCCTGCTCAATGAGGCCGCCAAACTGATACCCTGTCATCTGCTGCTGTTTTCCCCGGCCCAGGAGTACTGGGCCGATATCTACACCCCCCGGGCCGTCAACCGCCTGCTGTTGCGCTACCAGGAACAGGGGACCGGCGCCGGGGAGTTGCACCTGGAAACCGGCCATCCGCTGCTGGCCGCCCTGGGCACCGTGGGCCGCGAATTTCAGGAGATTGTCGAGGAACAGGCCGAATACCCCCAGCCGGCCGCCGGTGAGTGCTTCGTCAACCCCGTGCCCCCCGCTGCCCCCGCTGCCCCCGCT
>PWOG01000191.1 GCA_003557565.1 Desulfobulbaceae bacterium | reverse complement strand
TGCCGGGACGGTACGCTGAGCTGCCAGCGGCTCCCTTCCCCTGCCGGCAGGTCCACGGTCTGTCGGCCCTCGCCGCCGTCCAGGGTGATGGCCGGTTTCTCCCGCCGGGTCGGGTTGTGGACCACGATGGGAAAATGCAGGGTTTGCCCGGCGAATACCGGTTCCGCCGGGCCCGCTTGCAGTTCCAGTCGGTGGAGGTTGTGAAAGGTATGGTGGATGCTGACGATGATCAGGCCGACCAGCAAAAAGGCCAGCATCAGGGACATGTTGTTGGTGTAATTGACCCCGCCCAGCCAGATCAGGGCGGCTACCAGGGTGAAAAACAGCCCGTAGCGGCTGGGCAGGATGAAGATGCGCCGGTAACCCAGGGTGAGCTGGTCGGTGTCGCTTCGACCCCGGCGCCGGGGCAGGCGCTGCAGGTGTTGCCGTAATCGCCCAAACGGCTTCATCAGGGGATGCTCAACTGCCCCAGGATTTCCCGAACCAGCTCATCCCTGGCCTCGAAAGCCGTGTCGTCTTTGGGCTCCAGGCGGTGGGTGGCCACGGGCAGGAATACGGCCTGGACATCCTCGGGCAACACCGCCGCCCGGCCATGGGAAAGGGCCCAGGCCTGGGCCGTGCGCAACAGGGCAAGGCCGGCCCGGGGAGACAGGCCGTGGCGGAAGCGGCCGCATTCCCGGGTATGGCGAATCAAAGCCTGGAGGTAGTCGAGCAGGGCCTCGGAAACGTGTACCTTGGGCACCTGGTCCTGCAACTTACGCAGCTGATCGGGGCTCAGGGCCGGTTGCCCGAGGCGCCGCAGCAGCGTGCTGCGGTCTTCCCCGCGCAGCAGCTCCCGTTCGGCGCCGCTGTCCGGGTAACCCATGCTCAGGCGCATCAGAAAACGATCCAGCTGTGATTCGGGCAGGGGAAAGGTGCCCAACTGGGAGTCCGGGTTCTGGGTGGCGATCACGAAGAAGGGGTCGGGCAGGGGCCGGGTCTCTCCCTCGATGCTGACCTGGCGCTCGCCCATGGCTTCCAGCAGGGCGCTCTGGCACTTGGGGGTGGCCCGGTTGACTTCGTCGGCCAGAACCAGCGAGGAGAAGATGGGGCCGGGGTGCAGGCGGAAGCGTCCGCTCTCCCGGTCATATACCGTGGCACCCACGATATCCGCGGGCAGCAGGTCGCTGGTGAATTGAATACGTTGAAAATCCAGGCCAAGCAATTGCGCCAGGGTGTGGGCCAGGGTGGTCTTGCCCACCCCGGGCCGGTCTTCGATCAGAAGATGACCCCGGGCCATGAGGCAGACCAGTGCCAGCCGGGTCTGCTTTGATTTGCCCAGGATGATGGTGTCGGTCTGGGCAAGGAATGTGCTTATGTTCTGCTGCAAGTGGGTATCCCCTGGCCGTGATCGCTTACCGGACAAACCCTGTGAACGGGCCGGATTAATGCCCATTGGGAGCCGGTGCCTTTATGCTGACGACGAATTTCACTCTGTAGCGACTGCCGGTGGGGTTGTCAATCCAATTTCGTAAACGATCACGGGGCACCGCCGAAAAAAGTAATGATCCAATAATCCATCCTTAAATATAGGGTTGCCCGGGTGGCGGCTTGTAATTGTAAATGATTGTGCGGTGTTGCCGTTACAGGTTATGCTGTTAACAGCTCTCTTGGGTTCTTTACGATAGGTAAAACCGGATTATTTCCGTGGTCCACGCCTGATAAAGGTTTAAAGGAAGGCTGTTTGCCGATGGGAGGTGGTACAGATAATGCGCCTTATCGAACGGTATTTTTCCGACCATGAAGACTGCCCCAGCGTACTGCTGGCCAACCTGCACGTTACCTCCGATGTGGACGTCAACCTGGCCCGGATGGAAGAGGTGGTCCAGATCGCCCACCAGCAGGGGGCCAATATTCTTATTTTCCCCGAACTTTGCGTTACCGGGTATGTGTGGGAGGACAATGCCGGCGGGGAGGTGGAAGATCTGCTGGCCAGTGGTGAAAACAGCCGGATCGCCGCCACCATCGACCGCATTCGTGACGGCCTGCGCACCGACGGCAAGGGCCTGGAGTACGTTTTTTACAGCAATGTCCGGCGCGGGGAAGACGGGCTTTACAACTCCACCTTCATTTTGCATCACAGCCTGGACTACAACCAGGAAGAGTTCATCTACGACAAGATCTTTCTGCCGCCGGTGGAGCAGTTATACTTTCAGCAGGGGACCGACCGGCGACTGACCATTGAAACCAAGTGGGGGACCCTGGGTTTTCTTACCTGCTATGATCTGTGCTTCGTGGAGATGGCCCGTAAATACGCCTTCGTTGACCATGTGGATGCCATAGTCACCCTGGCCCACTGGCGCTCGGAGGCGTTGCGCGAATACCCTTGGATGAACATCAAAACGGATCATTATTACGGTTATCTATGGGATATGATGAATTCCTCCAAGGCCGCTTACAATCAGATCTGGAGCCTGGCCGCCAATGCCGTGGGACCCCATGATATCACCGGCGATTATTTCTGGGGCGGCAGCGGCATCTGGGCCCCATCCGGGCTGAAGCTGATCCAGGCCTCCAATATCAACACCGAACTGATCCTGGTGCGCAACCTGGATCTTCGCGGCCAGCGCAGCAAAGAGCAGGACGATTTCAATTATCACATTGACTTTGCCAGCTTCTACAAGACCATCCAGGAAGAGGGATCCTGCCCGCGGCACTTGCCCCTTGCATAGCTTGGACAGCAGATATGGATACGAATCAGGGCCAGGAGAAAATCAGGATCGACAAGTGGCTGTGGGCCGCCCGCTTTTTCAAGACTCGAAGCCAGGCGGCCCAGGCGGTCAACGGCGGCAAGGTGCACCTCAACGGAGGCCGGGTCCGGGCGGCCCGCCTGCTCGGCCCCGGCGACCGGCTGACGGTGCGCAAGGATCAGCAGGAGTTTGTGGTTACCGTCGCGGGGCTGAGCAGCCGGCGGCTGTCGGCCCCGGCGGCGGCGCAGTTGTACACGGAAGATCCGGACAGTATTGAGCGGCGCCGGCAACATCAGGAGCAGCGGCGGCGGCAGCGCCAGATCGCCCCGTTGCCGCCGCCGGGCCGGCCCGGTAAGCGGGACCGTCGCCTGATCAAAAAATTTATCCGTAAAGACGACGAATGAACCGGTGGCCGTCGCTGGGTTGTTGTCCCCGGCAGGTTGGGGCCTCAAGAGTGGGGCGGTGCATTTTCCCTGCTTTTCCTCTGTGCTCCCCGTGGTTACTGTGGTAAATTACTGTTCTGTTTGCGGTTGCATAACTACCATGCCGCCGGCTGGTCACGCCTGGTTGCCGGCTGTTTTTAGCTGATTTTGGCGGCGGCGATTGGTGGTTTTGCAAGGTTTGGAGCCGGCGGCCGGATTAAGCACGGTTTGCCATGGAGATTAACCAGGAGGAGAAGCAGCAATGGGAAAAGCACAGCGGGCGTTGATCAGCCTTACGGACAAAAGCGGGATCGAGGACTTTGCCGGGGAGCTGGATAAACTGGGCATTGAAATACTTTCCACCGGCGGTACCGCCAAAAAGATGCGGGATCATGGTATTGCCGTCAAGGACGTGGCCGAGTTCACCGGTTTCCCGGAGATGCTCGACGGCCGGGTCAAAACCCTGCATCCCAAGGTCCACGGCGGTCTGCTGGCCCGCCGCGACAACCCCGAGCATCTGCGCCAGATGGAACAGCACGGGATCGAACCCATCGATATCGTGGCGGTCAATCTTTACGCCTTTGAAAAGACCGTGGCCGATCCCGCCTGCACCCTGGATCAGGCCATTGAGAACATCGATATCGGCGGCCCCACCATGCTCCGCTCCTCGGCCAAGAACTACCGTGATGTCACGGTCATCGTCGATCCCGCCGATTACCCGCAGGTTCTGGCCGAACTCAAGGAACACGGCAACACCACCTTGAAAACCCGGTTCCGCCTGGCGGTCAAGGTCTTTGAGCTCACCGGCTGTTACGATACCGCCATCACCGGCTGGCTCAAGCAGGTGAATGTCGACGCCGAGCCCTCCCTGCAGGAATGAATGACGGCCTCGTAAAAAACCGTCAAATGTGTTGGTCGGTAATGCAAAAATAAAGAGCTGCAGAATGTGGCCGGTGGGCGCTGCCGCTATATGCGGCGCCGACAATAAAAAGATCGGTTAAGTGTCATGGGGAAAGAGACGATGAATCTGGCGGTTTTGTTGTCCGGTTCCGGGCGGACCCTGGACAATTTTCACCAGTACCTCAGCCAGGGCCGGATGTCCGGACAGATCCGGGTGGTGATCGCCGGCAGCGCCGACGCCGGGGGCCTGGAAAAGGCCCGAAGGTACGGTTATCCCGCTTTCTTTGGGGCGGACAACGAGGAGATCAACCGGATCATCGCCGATTACCCGGTGGATTTGGTGCTGCTGGCCGGTTTTCTCAAACTTTATACTCCTCCTGAGCATTTGCGCCGCTCGGTGCTCAACATCCACCCTTCGCTGATTCCTGCCTTCTGTGGGGAAGGCATGTACGGCATGCGGGTTCACCGGGCGGTCCACGCCCGGGGGGTCAAGGTGAGCGGCTGCACGGTTCATTTCGCCAACGAGGCCTACGACGAAGGGCCCATCGTGGTCCAGCACTGTGTGCCGCTGGAAGAAGGCGATACCCCGGAGGATATCGCCGCCCGGGTGTTCGCCGCCGAATGCCGGGCCTATCCCGAGGCGGTTAACCTGGTGGCCAGCAGGGGCGTGGCTTCCTTCTGGCCCTGAAATCGCGGCCGGATTCTGCCTGCCGATACCTTAACGACGAGGCCAACAATGCAAAAGGTCAAAAATAGACTGCTGGACGGCGACGATATCGATCGCACCCTTTCCCGGATGGCCATGCAGATTGTCGAGCATAACCACGGGGTGGCCAACCTGGCGATCATCGGCATTTACACCGGTGGGGTTTACCTGGCCCAGCGCGTCCAGGCCCTGATCCAGGAAAAATTCGGCATCGACCTTCCCGCCGGCAGCCTGGATATCACCCTGTATCGAGACGATTGGAGCCTGGCCGCCCAGAATCCGGTGGTGAAGAAGACCGCCATCGACTTTTCCTTCCAGGACAAGGTGGTGATCCTGGTTGACGATGTGGTTTATACCGGTCGGACCACCCGGGCGGCCCTGGACGCCATCATGGACCTGGGCCGGCCCCGCTGCATCCAGCTGGCCGCCCTGGTGGACCGGGGCGGGCGGGAATTGCCCATCCAGCCCGATTATACCGGCCTGGATGTCCAGGTGGGAGAGGGTGAACATGTCCATGTACTTTTGCTGGAGCATGACGGGGTGGATGAAGTGGTGCTGGTCAGCCAGGAATAAGATATGAACTCCGGGGATGAACAGGAGGCCCTGGAAAGGGTTCTGGCCCGGGTCCGGGAAAAGCAAAGCAGTTACCATCGCTATAATTTTTCCGAGGCCCAGAACGCCGTTTTGCGGTCTTTTTTTGACCTGGCCCAGGAATATGACTCCATGGATGATTTTTACCGGGTCTGTGTGGCTGTTCCCCGGGTTATTCTGGGGCTGGAAACCCGGCTTTATCTGCTTAATGAGCGTCGCGATGTCCTGTTGCTGATCTGTGACAGTGATTCCGGCATGTTCAGCCCGTCGCAACCAGCCCGCCAGGGTCTGAGCCTGAGCTGCCATACCTACGCCCTGGATGAGGCGGTGCTGGTGCCGATTCAGCGAAAACCCCAGGATCATGAGGATGCGGGGAAGCGGTCCCTGGTCGATCTGGTCCTGGGGATGCTGGAAGTTGCCGGCGGGGCCCAAATGGGCCGGACGGAGCGTTTTTTTCTGCGCAAGTATGCCAACCGTATCGGTTATAATCTCCATAACCGTTTGATCGCCCAGCAGAACATCCGTCATCTCAAGTTCATCAACAACCTGGTGACCGATATTGAGCACAATGTCATCACCCCCAATATGTATTTCCGGCATCTGTTCAACAAGCTGCGCAAGCGGCTGGGGGAGATGGAAGAGGTCAGCGGGGAGTTTTCCCGGATCCGCCAGGAAGGGGCCCAGGTCTGTGACGATGACGCCTGTGGCCGTATTCAGCAGCGACTGGAGGAAATATACGACGAACTGGCCGCCAGTCACCGGGAGATGCAGGAGCACTACAACAACTACAGTCTTTTTCTGGAGAGCCTTTTTAGGCGGGATCATTTTCGCAAGGGGCACCTGGTGCTCCGGCCTCGGAAATGCCTGGTGGAAAAGGAGATTATAGCTCCTCAGCTGGAGCACTTTAGTGCCCGGCTGGCCAAGAAGGGGATCAAAGTAACCAATCCGACGGACATGGCCGACGAGGAAATTGCCCTGCGGGTGGACGTGGGGTTGCTCTCCCAGGTTTATGCCAATCTCTTTTCCAACGCGGTCAAGTATACTGCGGCGGTGCAGGATCATTCCGGCGAGACGGTCAAGCACATGGCCTACGGCCGGGAGTATCTTGCCGGCTATTTCGGTCCCAACCAGGACGGGATCAAGTTCAATGTCTTCACCACCGGGGCACATTTGAGCGAACGTGAGAGGTGGTTGCTGTACAGCGACGGCTTCCGCGGCGGTGCCGCCGGCAATCAACCCGGTACCGGCCACGGTCTGGCCTTTGTCAAGCAGGTGGTGGAGATCCACGGCGGGGTGGTCGGCTACGAGCCCACCGAATTGGGCAATAATTTCTACTTTATTCTCCCCCGATCCATTGATGAAAGCTGATATGTTTGAGCTGCTGGCACCGGCCGGTACCATGGAGGCCTTCGCCGCGGCGGTGGATGGCGGGGCCGATGCCGTGTATATCGGGGCCCCGGGGGCCAATGCCCGGGCCCTGGCCCGGGATTTTCGCCCGGCCGAAATAGCGGCCATGATCGATTACGCCCACCACCGCGGGGTAAGGGTTTACGCGGCCATGAACAGCCTGCTCAAGGAAGAGGAGCTGGCCGCAGCCGCCGTTACCGTGGAAATGCTGGCGGGTCTGGGGATCGATGCCCTGATCATCCAGGACCTGGGCCTGCATGAACTTTGCCGGCGCTTTTTTCCCGACCTGCGGCTCCATGCCAGCACCCTGATGGGAGGGCACAACAGCCTGGCGGTACAGCAGTTTGCCGCCATGGGCTTTTCCCGGGTGGTGCTGGCCAGGGAGCTGACCATAAAAGAAATTGCCGCCATTCGCCGGCAAAGCGAGGTGGAGTTGGAGGTCTTTGTTCACGGGGCCATGTGCTTCAGCTATTCAGGGCTTTGTCTGTTCAGCAGTTACCTGGGCGGCAAGGGCAGCCTGCGTGGCCGTTGCGTACAGCCCTGCCGCCGTGCCTATCGCTGGCAAAACGAAATGAAGGGCGGGGGCAAGCCCGCCTATCTCTTTTCCATGAACGATCTCCAGGCTTTGGAGTTGCTGCCGGAATTGCGGCGGGCCGGGGTTGGTTCGGTCAAGATCGAGGGCCGGATGAAGAGTGCCCTTTATGTGGACCGGGTGGTCCGGGCCTATCGCCGGGTTATCGACGCCATGGCAGATAATGACGCCATGGCAGAAAAGGGTGATCAGCCCGCCCAAACCGGCCGCTTCCAGGAGGCACTGGCCGAAGGTCGCGCCCTGCTGACTCAAGCCATGGGGCGGCGGACCGGTGCCGGATATCTGCGGGAGCCTTTCAGGGATCTGGTTACTCCGGGGCAATCCGGCAATATCGGCCATTTTCTGGGCAAGATCACTGGCGGCCGGGGCACCCGGGGGGTTCTGACCCTGCGTCATTCGCTGCGCCAGGGAGATCGACTGCGCCTGCACCAGGAGCCGGCCGGGGAGCGGACGGCTTTCACGGTCAAAGAAATATGGTCGGCGGCCCAGGGCCGGAAGGGAGGCGGGGAAAGAAAATCCCTGACGGAGGCTGCGGCGGGTAGTGAAGTGGAGGTCGGGCTGCCGGTGGCGGCCCGTTCCGGCGACAGTCTGTACAAGGTGGACCTGGCCCAGCGGCGCCGGCAAGCGGCGCGGTGCGAACTGGTGGTTAGCCAGCAACACCGCCGGCAGGCGGCGGCCTGGGAAAACCGGCCGTTGCGCCGGGAAATAAAGACTTTTATCGGCTCTTTCTCCCTTGGAGGAAATATCAGTAAAAAACGGCGGCGGGGGGAAAGGGCCCTCTCCCGGCCTGGCGGGGAGGGGGACCATGCCCTGCCTCTCTGGCTGCGCCTTGATGATCCCCAGTTGCTGCTGCAGCGCTTGCCTCCGCAAGTTGTTCAGGTGGTGCTGCCCCTTTCCCCGGCAAGCTGGCCGCAACTGGCCGCGGCGGGAAAGGCTTGGCGGAAACTGGGCTCTCGCCTGGTCTGGGCTCTGCCCCCGGTTATCCTGGAAGATGATCTGCCTTTCTACCGGGAGAAGATTGCCGAGTTGCAGGCCCAGGGCAGCAACACCTGGCAGCTCGGGCATCTTGGTCAATTGCTGCTCTTTGGCCAGGCAGCCGAGACCGCCCCGGCCACCCAAGCCGCCCGGGGCGGCAAAAAAACGAACCTCCGGCGAGCATCGCCGGTTCTTTACGGTGATTACACCCTTAACATCCTCAACAGCCTGGCTCGGCAAAGTTGCCGTCGCCTGGGCATCAAGACCGTGCAGGCGGCCATTGAAACGGACCGGTCAAACCTTCTGGCCATGCTGAATGTCCGGCGACCTGGGGAGAGTGGCAAAAAAGGCAAAACCGGGTCGGGGACGCCGATTCCCCTGGGCTTGACCATTTACGGACGGCCGCCCCTGTTCACCTCCCGTCTGGACTCCGTACATTTCCGTTACCAGGCAACCTTTCGCAGTCCCCGTGAGGAAAAATTTATTCTGGTCCGGGAGCATGACCTGATCCTGGCTTTGGCCGGGCAACCCTTCTCCCTGTTGTCCTGGGCCGGGGAATTGGCCGAGGCAGGTTTGGCTTACGGAGTGGTCGATCTGCGCCGGCAAAAACTCAACCGCCACGAACTGTTGCCCCTGCTCCGCCGGGCCGGCAAAAGCGCTCAGCGCCGGAGGGAGCCGAATACCTTCAATTTTGTGGGTGGCCTGGATTGATTGCTGGGTTGTTATAAAGCGCGGTTTTGCACTTTTGAATTAGTTCGGCGAGCAGCCGTTGGCCCTGGGGAATTTTGGTTGACAAGCTGACCGGCAGCCGCTAGAGATGTAAAGCTATTTGTTTTGATTTATTAAAGTGTGCGGGGTGTTGCCGGCGGCTGCTTTTTATGGCCAATGAGTTTGTTTGCTTACACCCCGTGACCCAATTACCGCCTTTTGCAGGAAAATTTTAATGTCCTGTTTTCCCCGACTGCTAGTCCTGTTTGTGCTTCTGCTTTTGTTAAGCGGTTGTGCCGGCTTGGTCCAACGCCTGTCGCAACCTGTAGCCGACATCGACACTGAGACCGTCACCGACACCGCCCCCGTGGTAAGCGAAGAAAAGGATCTGAGCAGGGAGGTCGACGAGCTTTTTGAGCAACCCAAAATCGATCCGCTCACCCGCTATCTTGAGGAACATGACGGCGATCCCCAGCGGGAGGAACTGCTGGAACAGGTCCGCAACGAGCGTCAACAGCGTTGTGAGGACATTGCCGAGATTTATGCCGACCGCAGTCCGGATCAGGCCAATTTGAACCGGCTGCGCCGGGCCTACAGTTATTCCTGCCCTGATTTGGTGCGCAGTTTTGCCAAACAGGTGGAAGAAGCCGAACGCAAGGCGGCGGCCGACCATCCTTCCCCGTCTGAAGAGCCGAGTCCCGGCGACGTCCAGGATGATCTCGAGGTGGCCGATGCCATCGAGGAGGTGGATAAGGCGCAACTGGAAAACTGCCTGGTGCTGTCCAGAATCAGAAATTACCGTGAGGCGGTTCAGGTATGCCGCGAGCCGGCGGAAAAGGGAGAGGCCAGGGCCCAGTATCAGCTGGCCAGGGCCCTGCGGGGCCTGCAACTATACCCCGAAGCGGTGCAGTGGGCCAAGCGTGCCGAACAGCAGCAGCTTCCCGAGGCCCAGTACCTGCTGGGACTGCTTTACCTGGAGGGTCAGGGGGTAGAACATGACGCGGCCAAGGCCCTGGGCTGGTTTGAACGGGCGGGGGATAATGGGTTTCTGGAAGCCCAGTATCGGGCCGGAAGCATGTTGACCTGGGGAGAGGGAGTCGAGAGTGATCCGGAAAAAGGCAGCCAGTGGCTGATCCAGGCGGCGGAGCAAGAACACCCCCTGGCCCAGGCCGAGCTTGGGCGTTTTTACGAAACAGGATCAGGAGCTACCGCTGACCCTTCACGCGCGGCTACCTGGTATGACAAAGCCGCCAGACAGGGAGTGCTGGAAGCCCGGTCGGCGCTGGCCGAACTTTATCTGCATGGCCGCGGAGTGGAGAGAGATTATTCCCAGGCCTACATCTGGGCCAGTCTGGCCGTGATCGGTGGCGACGAAAGGATGGTGACGACCCGGGAAATCGCGGCCTCCCGGCTCAATCAGGAACAACTTGTCGAGGCTAAGCAGCAGACACGGAGCATGCTGGAACGAAATCGCTAGCCAGGCAAGGCGGCCGCTGCCGGGCGGCTCTCTCCTTTTCTTACGGCGACTGTGTTTTTCATGAGATATCTAAAAAAGCTTATAATGCTGATTCTTTTTCTGTTGGTCGCCCTGTTTTTGGCAGGCATGGGGGTGATGTCTTCCCTCAACCTGGATTACTCCCAGCAGGCGCTGGCCGAATTGCGGCTGCGGCAGATAGAAGAGGCGTTTTACGCCAACCTCGATCGCATCGATGCCCATCATCGAGCCATGGAGGCCCAAACCGAATCTCTGGCCCGGCTTGCCCAAGCCTTTAGCCGGCAGCATGACATTTATCCGGCGGACTACAGCCAGGCCCTGGAAACTGGCTTGTTTGAGGCGGTACGGGGTTTTCCAGATGCCTTTGGGGGCGGTATCTGGTTCGAACCCGGTGCCTTCGGCGGGGCGATACCAGATTTTGCCGCCTATGGTTACTGGAGCCGGGGTCGGGTTAACCTGGTCAACCGCACCGGCCATGATGACTATCGGAGCGCCAGCTGGTACCAGAAAGCCTTGCCCCCGCAATGGGATCGAGCTCAGCCCCGGCCGCAGAATTTCTATTGGACCGATGCCTATTTCAATCACCTGTTGGACGAGGTGGTGATGACCCTGGCCACTTTCATTCATGATAGTGACCACCGGATCATCGGCCTTGCTACCACCGATTGGAGTGCCGACGAAATCATCGGCCTGGTAAGCAAGGTAGATGTAACTCCCAGTAGTTTTGCTTTTCTCATCGATGGCATGGACCGCAAGCTCTCCAACCTGTCGTTGGAAGAGTCGCCGGAGGCCCAGAATTTGCTTGGAGCCCTGTCCATAGACAGCCTTGACCCCCCTGTACCCTCTTTGGAACTTGCCGAGCTCGGCGATTTCAAAACACCCATGCAGTCCCAGCAGTTTAACGTGGATCAGCGCGACTATCGGTTGTTCTACGCCACCACCAGGGCCGGGATGGTCTTTGGGATCAGTGTGCCCCAGGACGAGATCGATTCGGTGCTGGGTCAGATGCGCGATGCCAATTATAAGATTTTTGCGGTCACCATCATTGTGGTGGTGTTGCTGGCCGGTTTAATCCTCTATGGCGTGGCCAAGATCATGCGGTTGCTGGAGGAACTGTATACCGATCACCTTACCGGCCTGCCCAATCGCGCCAAGCTGCTGCAAGATCTCAAGGCCCGCCACCATCACTGTCTGATCCTGCTCAACATTGATCGCTTCAAAGAGATTAACGATTTTTACGGGCATCAGTGCGGCGACCATATCATGCTCCGGTTGTCCGAGGTGCTTCGCGAACATCTGGTTGAGATCGATTCCTGCGGCAACGGAGAGCTTTACAAGATGCCCGCCGATGAATTTGCCATCCTTTTGCATGACGACCTGGGGCAGGCTCGCCTTGAAAGATGCCTGCGGGGACTAGCCGTATTTGTCTCCGGCATGACTTTTCAGTGGGCCGATCAGGAGATCTCCATCAATGTGACCCTGGGTGCGGGCCGGATCGAGGATGAACCGGAGGCCGCTTCCGGTGAGGCTTTCCTTTCCTCGGCCGACATCGCCTTAAGGCAGGCACGCCGTCATAGCCGGTCTTTCATGTTGTATGATCCGTCCATGAAGGTGCGGGAGGAGTATCAACAGAATTTGCTGTGGGCCGGCCGACTCAAGGAAGCGATTCAGGATGATCGCATCGTTCCTTATTTTCAGCCGATTATGAACAACCACAATGGCCGGATCGAAAAATTCGAGTGCCTGGTACGCATGCTGGATGAAAAAGGAAACCCCGTCAGCCCGGCTCAATTTCTTGGTGTGGCTAAAAAACTGCGCCTTTATCATGATATAACCAGGATCATGGTGGAGAAGACTTTTCAGACTTTTCTTGAAAGCGATTATTCCTTCTCGATCAACCTTGCCTACGAGGATCTGGTACGGTCCGAAACCTCAGCTTTCATCATCCGGCGCCTGCGTGAGACCGGGATTGGCCCCCGGGTAGTGTTTGAGATTCTGGAATCCGAAGGTATCGCCAATTATCAGCAGGTCAAGGGCTTCATAGAAGAGGTGCAGGCATTCGGCTGCAAGGTTCATATTGACGATTTTGGCACCGGTTACTCCAACTTCGAGCATCTGTTGCGTCTTAATGCCGATATGATCAAAATCGACGGCAGCCTGATCCGCAACATAGACAGCGATGATTCGGCCTTTGCCATTGCTCAGGGAATGACCCGTTTTGCCCGTGATCTCAACCTCGGCGTGGTCGCCGAGTTTGTGCGTTCCCCGGAGGTGTATGAAAAAGTGGTCGCCCTCGGTATCGATTTCTCCCAGGGAGGATATGTCGGCATGCCCAGCCCGGACCTGCGCCGGACCCCGGCATTTCTCGACGAGCACACTGATAATCGCTGATGACGCCGGCCGCTTCGACCTGATGTTCCGCTGGAGATCATCGTTTCAGGGCGGAGAATGTATATCCGATTGCCAGGCTGATGGTGTTGGTTGACTGGTTTCTGGTGTCCAGGTTGCCGTTGGAAATATGTTCGAATTTGACGGCGCCGTGCCAGTTGTTGTGAAATCGATAACCAATGCCGCTTCCAATCAGGAAATTGAAAGTGGAGGTGTTGCCCCTGATTTTCTCTTCGTGCACGATTCCGTGCCCTTCAAGTTCCGCATACCAGCCATAATAAGGCGACCCCAAGGGATAATAGCGGGTGGCAAATCCCAGCCCACCGCCCCATACTGTGTCGTCATCATTCCCGTTGGGTTTGTACATCAAGAGGGGGATAAATCTAAGTCCCAGGGTGATCCGCTCGCTGGCCGGAAATTCGTATTCAGCAGCGATGGTGGCAAGAATATCTCCCCCCCGGTCGATGGTGGTGAAATCCAGCCCCGCTCCCCCGGTCAACTCCGCTTTCCACCAGCCCTGGCTGAACTGCATCCCACCGTGAACTATGGATGACCAGCAAAACAAAATAAAAAAAACAAATATACCTAATAATCGATATTTACTCATTTTCTTCTTTTTTTGTTTCAGGCGACGTCAGCTGATATTAAGGGTCAGCGAAATATCGATGAAGAATCAGCCCGTAATCGCCATGTTGGCATACTGTTTTAAGGTTACAGCCGGCAAAAAACCAAAGTCAAGCCATGTCTTTGGTTTCTGCAAAAAAT
Organism: Desulfobulbaceae bacterium; assembly: GCA_003557565.1. Classification (GTDB taxonomy): domain Bacteria; phylum Desulfobacterota; class Desulfobulbia; order Desulfobulbales; family Desulfurivibrionaceae; genus Desulfurivibrio. The sequence continues at coordinate 1,157 of PWOG01000191.1, read as the reverse complement.
AGTAAGCTATCATGGGTCACCGCCTAAGGCCGGCGATCGGGGCGGCTCGGCTCACTTACTGATGTGAGCCGGCCCTCCCCGCGTGCCATAACCTGCGGTACCCTGTGACCGCTTACCATTTCCCCCCGTGATCACTTACCCTTACGGGACAAACCATGTGATTGGTTGCGGAAATTGTTGTGAATATTGGGTGTGAGGTTGCCAGCAAAACGTGTACTTTTTCACTGTGGCAGCTTATCCTGACTGCGACAGCCCTCTTTCTCTGTCAGAAAGAGGGCCAGGGGAGATTGGAAACTTGCAAAAAATAAAGAGGGAGCCGTAAGGAAAAAGATGTTTGGCTTGTTCGTGAGCCTGGTTTTTGTGCTGGTTTTCGGCTGCGCCGGGCGGGCAGATGGATTATTTATTTTTGGCTGATTTTCCCCCAGGTGTCGCGCAGAGTGGCGCTGCGGTTGAAGACCGGTTTCTGTGGGGTGGAATTCATGGCATCCAGGCAGAAATAGCCCTGTCGTTCGAACTGGTAATATTCTCCGGGCCGGGCCTTGGCCAGGCTCGGCTCCAGGCGGCAGTTGCTTAAGACCACCAGGGAATCGGGGTTGATGAAATCCTTGAAGTCGGCGCCGTTGGCGGCGGCCTCTTTTTCCGGGCTTTCCACGCTGAACAGGCGGTCATAGAGCCGCACTTCCGCCTTGATGGCCCGGTCGGCGGCCACCCAGTGGATGGTGCCCTTGACCTTGCGGCCATCGGGGGCGTTGCCGCCCAGGGTGGCCGGGTCGTAGGTGCAGCGCAGTTCGATCACTTCCCCGGCATCGTTCTTAACCACTTCCTGGCAGGTGATAAAGTAGGCATAGCGCAGCCGGACCTCGCGCCCCGGGGCCAGGCGGAAGAATTTTTTGACCGGCTCCTCCATGAAGTCGCCCCGCTCAATGTAGATCTCCCGGCTGAAGGGCAGGGGCCGGGTGCCCATCTCCGGTTTCTGGGGATGATTCCAGGCGGTGAGTTCCTCGCTTTGCCCTTCGGGATAGTTGGTGATCACCACCTTTAACGGTTCCATTACTCCCATGACCCGGGTGGCGCACTCGTTCAATTCGTCGCGCACGCTGTATTCCAGCAGGCTCACATCAATCAGGCTTTCCTTCTTGGCCAGGCCGATGCGCTCG
>PWOG01000139.1 GCA_003557565.1 Desulfobulbaceae bacterium | reverse complement strand
TGCAGTTTTCGCTTTTGTCTCTTTTGCTGTTTGGCGAGAATCAGCACCAGGGCCATGAAGGCGCCATCGGCGAACTCTGTATTGCGGAAATCCAGGATCAGGTCCTTGCCGCTTTGGGCGCATTTGCTGAAAAGGGCTCGCAGGGGCGAATCCTGGGTCAGCCGGAGGTTGCGGCCCAAGGTAAGGGTTATGGACTGATCATTTTCCTGAAGCTGGCTTTCCTGGTCCGGTTCTTCCCGGCGGAAACGTTTTTCCCACGATCGATACCGCAGCCAGGAGGGTAAGTGACCTGCCAGCACCCTCAGCATGAGCAGGCCGTCACCGGCGTAGCGCGTAAAAAGCTTTGGTTCCTGGATTATGCGCCAGATCCATTCCATGCCGATTTTACTTACCGGTTGCGGGGCCCTTTTGACCGTGCCGGCCAGGAAGTTGACGGTGGCACCAAGATGGCTGATGGTTTTGGCTCTGAGGCGGTGGCGGTTGTGTTCTATCCAGCGGGTGCCCTTTTTGGCCCCCAGGGCGACCAAAAGGATGTCCGGTTCTTTTTCGTTGATGGCTGTAATGATCTCCTCGCCGCTCATTTCTTCAACATCGACAAAGCCGGGACTGATAAAACCCACCGCTTTCAGCCCGCCCCGGCGGTTGTTGACCTTTTCCACAGCTGTGGCGGCGGCATGTTCCTCGCCCCCGAAGAAGAAAATGGTCAGTGGTTGGTGGTTGCCTGCTTCCTGGTTGAGTTCGTGGGCCAGGGTGGAGCCCGGAACCAGTTCGGTCATCGGGTAGCCGAGCAGTCTGGCCAGCCAGAGCAGGGGTTTGCCGTCCAGTGTTACTGCCTCGCTGTTGTGGATGGCCGACTTGAAGTCTGGATCGGTCAGGGATTGTGCCACCCAGTTGACGTTTATGGTGGAAAGCACGTTGTGGTCATTCCCGTTGGCATTGGCCCGTAGCAGATCCTTGGTGGAATCCAGGGTAAGGTTGTCCACCGGCAAGCCAAAGAGGCAATACACGTCCCGGTTGAAGTCCCGGGTTATGGAATCTGTCTGGCCGGAGTAGCCGGCTGTGGTTTCGGTAGCCATGGCTCAGCAGCGATTGCAGTAATTTGTTGTCATCCATTCGGCATAGCTGCCGTCCATTACCGCCCGCCACCAGGGTTCGTTGGTCAGATACCAGTCGATGGTGGCGGTTATTCCTTCGATGAAGCTGTAATGGGGGACAAAGCCCAGCTCCTTTTGGGCCTTGCGGGGATCGATGGCGTAGCGCCGGTCGTGGCCCGGACGGTCCTTGACGAAGGTGATCAGCTCGGTGCATTGTTTGCCCTTGGCCGCCGGGCATTCGGGAAAGCGTGTCGCCAGGCTGGTGTCCTCGGCGAAGCGTTGGTCCATGGCCCGACAGAGGAGATCAATGATCTCCATGTTGGGTAGCTCGTTGTGGCCCCCCAGGTTGTAAGTTTCGCCGCGGCGGCCGTGGTTCATGATCAGATCGATGCCCCGGCAGTGGTCATTCACCTGAAGCCAGTCCCGGATGTTGGCGCCGTCACCGTACACCGGCAGAGGGCGGCCCTCTAAGGCGTTGATCAGCATCAGCGGGATCAATTTTTCGGGGAACTGATAGGGGCCGTAGTTGTTGGAGCAGTTGCTGGTGGTTATCGGCAGACCGTAGGTGTGGTAGTAGCTGCGCACCAGGTGGTCCGAGGCGGCCTTGCTGGCCGCGTAGGGGGAATTGGGGGCATACGGCGTGGTTTCACTGAATGGTGGGTCCTCGGACCCCAGGGAGCCGTAAACTTCATCAGTGGAAACGTGGTGGAAAAGCACACCGTCGCGGCCGCGACTTGATCCCGGGTTGTCCAGCCAGGCCTTTTTGGCGGCTTTGAGCAGGTTATGGGTGCCGATGACGTTGGTTTGAATAAAGGCCTCCGGGTCAACGATGGAGCGGTCGACGTGGGATTCGGCGGCAAAATGGACGATGGTATCGATACCTTCTTCCGCCAGCAGCTGGTCCACCAGCAGCTGGTCGCAGATATTTCCGTGCACGAAGCGGAAATTTGCCTGGGCGGGCAGGGTTTCCAGGTTGGCCGAATTGCCGGCGTAGGTAAGGGCGTCCAGAACCACCAGGCGATCCTGGGGGTATTGCCGGGCCCAGTAATGAACCAGGTTGGCGCCTATGAAACCGGCTCCGCCGGTGATCAGCAGGGTGCGCATGTTTTCAGTTCCTCCAGCATTTCCCGCAGGCAGGCTCGCCAGTGCCGACCGGATATCCCCAGGTCGCGCCAGGCGGCGGTTTTATCCAGTACGCTGTAGGCCGGGCGCCGGGCCGGGGTCGGGTAGGCCGAGCTAGTGACGGGGGTGATGGGAACCGCAGTTTCCAGCAACCCCAGTCGCAACCCTTCCTCCTGGATCGCCACCGCGAAATCATACCAGCTTGCCACCCCGGCATCGCTTAAGTGGTAAACTCCCCGCAGTTCCGGGCGGGATGCTGCAGCCCAGAGGGTTTCGGCCAGGGTCCGGGCCCAGGTGGGGGTGCCAACCTGATCGCAGACCACGTTCAGGCAGGGGCGTTCGGCCTGCAGCCGGAGCATGGTTTTAACGAAGTTTTTGCCATGGGCCGCGTAAAGCCAGCCGGTGCGGACAATCAGGGCGGTGTCTTTGGTGGCGTCCCGAGCCGCTTTTTCCCCGGCCAGCTTGCTTTGTCCGTAGACTCCCAGGGGGGCCGGGGGGTCGGTTTCCCGGTAGGGAAAAGACTGATCACCGGCAAAGACAAAATCGGTGGAGATATGAAAAAAACGGGCGCCGGCGGCGCTGGCGGCCCGGGCCAGCCGGCCGGCGCCGTCGGCGTTGACGGCATGGACCGTTTCCGGCTCTGTTTCGGCCTGGTCCACCGCGGTATAGGCGGCGGCGTTGATCACCAGTTGGGGCCGGGCGGTGTTCAGGGCGGCGGTTACCGCCGCCTGGTCGGTGATGTCCAGTTGCCGACGTTCAAGACAGATCAACTCCATGTTCGTCGGCGCGGTTTTTTGCAGTTCGCTTGCCGCCTGGCCGCCGGCGCCGGTGATCAGGACCTTCATGGGTAGACCTCCGCGTCCCGCCATCGGGTTCCGGCTTCGTCCTTGGCCGAGAGCAGGGGAGGGGAGCCGGGCGACAGCGGCCAGTCGATGGCCAGTTCCGGATCGTCCCAGCGAAGAACCCGTTCATCCTCGGCGGCGTAAAATTCGGTACATTTGTAAAGGAAATCCGCCTCGTCGCTGAGTACGTAAAAGCCGTGGGCAAACCCCGGCGGCACCCAGAGCATCTTCTTGTTGGCGGCGGACAGGGTCATGCCCACCCAGCGGCCAAAGGTCGGTGAATGACGGCGCAGGTCCACGGCCACGTCGAAGACCTCGCCGGCGATCACCCGGGCCAGCTTGCCCTGGGGACGGCCAAGCTGGTAATGGAGACCCCGCAGGGTGCCCCGGCGGGAGCGGCTGTGGTTGTCCTGGACAAAATTCAGGTCCAACCCCGCCTCGGCGAATTTGCCGGCATGCCAGGTTTCCATGAAAAAGCCGCGATCGTCGCCATACACTTGGGGTTCGATGAGGACCACGTTCGGAATGTCGGTTGGCGTAAATTTCATCATTACTGATTCAGTATTCTCAACAGGTATTGCCCGTAGCCGCTCTTTTGCAGTGGCCTGGCCAGGTCTTCCAGGCGGCTGGCATCGATATAGCCCATCCGGTAGGCGATTTCTTCCGTGCAGGCCACTTTCAGGCCCTGGCGGTCTTCCACCACCTTGATGAAGAGGGCGGCGTCCACCAGGGACTGGTGGGTGCCGGTGTCCAGCCAGGCGGTGCCGCGGCTCAGCGGCTCCACGCTTAGGGTGCCGCGATCAAGGTAAGCCCGGTTGACATCGGTGATTTCCAGCTCCCCCCGGGCCGATGGTCT
>PWOG01000089.1 GCA_003557565.1 Desulfobulbaceae bacterium | reverse complement strand
GCCGAATACTCCCTGCAATCCAGCCGTACCCACTCCCGCCGTTTGCTGGAGACGGTGGAGCGGGTCATGGTGGAGAGCGAAACCGACTGGAGACAACTGGATGCCCTGGCCGTGGGTCTGGGGCCCGGCAGCTTCACCGGCCTGCGCATCGGCTTAAGCAGCGCCAAGGGCCTGGCCCTGGCCACCGGCAAGCCCCTGCTCGGCATCAGTTCCCTGGACGGCCTGGCAGCCCAGGCCATTTACCAGCCGCTGCCGGTCTGCGCCCTCATCGACGCCCGCAAGCAGGAGGTGTTTGCCGCCTTTTACCGCACCGGTTCAGCCGCCACCGGCCAGAACAACCAAGACAGCGAAAAAAAAACCGCCCTTTCCGGGAAGGCATCACCCATCGATAGCCCCCGGGACAAGGCAAATGATCACGGGCTCAAGGGAATAAACGGCCACCATACGCCGCCGGAGGCGATGCACTGTGATCACTTGCAACGCACCGGCGATTACCTGGCCCTGCCGCCGGCCCGGCTGGGAGAGCTGATCAGCCGCCCTACCCTGCTGCTGGGCAGCGGGGCCGAGCTTTATAGGGAGTTGCTAACCGAGCAACTGGGTAAGCTGGCCGTCTTCGCCCCACCCCAGCTCTACTTTGCCCGAGCCGCCACAGTCGCCTGGCTGGCCCAGGAACATTGGCGACGGGAAAATTTTGTCGACCCCGGCCAAATCACCCCCATCTACGTTCGTGCCGCTGACGCCAAGCTTCCGTAGACCACAAGCTTACGGTGCCGCCTAACCCGGCAAACCACTAAATCCTGCCAGCACAACCGCTCAGACCGTAAGCGATCACAGGGCGCCGCCATAAGCGGCGATCAGGCCGGCTCACATAATTATGTATGCTTCGCCGCCGGAGCTCACCACAACCTGCGGCCCCCTGTGACCGCTTACCATTTCGCCCCCGTGATCACTTACCTCAGACCGCTTCTGCGGGCCGGCGGCACCGAGGTTATCCTTCACTTCTTGGCAAAACCACGGGCAACGGGTAAAGTGAGCACTGACCGATTGCCTTTTTGCCGACCCGACCCACTTGATCGGGGTGACGAGCATACAGCGGCTAAGGCGTTTTTACGGCTTTTAGCCAAGCCGGAAGCTTCCCGGGAGCAAGCCCCATGCCTGAATACCGTGCGGTAATTTTCGATCTTGACGGTACCCTGCTGGACACCCTGGCCGACATTGCCGATTCCATGAACAACGTCCTGGCGGCCATGGGGCTGCCCACCCACCCCCGGGACGAGTATCGCTATTTTGTCGGCTCCGGCATGGAAAACCTGGTACGGCGCGCCCTGCCGCCCCAGAAGCTGGACGAGGCCACCGTTTCCCGGGCCCTGACCGCCATGCGCCGGGAGTACCAAAACAACTGGCGCCGCCAGACCCGGCCCTACGATGAAATTCCCGAATTGCTCACGGCCCTGGCCGGGCGGCGGCTGAGCCTGACCGTTCTCTCCAACAAACCCGACGATTTCACCAAAAAGTGCGTCCATGCCCTGCTTGATGCCAGCCTTTTCCAGGCCCTGCGCGGCGCCGGACCACAAACCCCCAGAAAGCCCGACCCCGCCGGGGCTCTGGCGCTGGCCGACCAGCTGGCCCTGCCGCCGGAACACATTCTGTATGCGGGCGACAGCGGCATTGATATGCAAACCGCCAAAAGCGCGGGGATGTTTGCCGTGGGGGTGCTGTGGGGGTTTCGCTTTGCCGACGAGTTGAGGGAAAACGGCGCCGACGCCCTGATCTCCCGCCCCCTGGAATTGCTCAACCTGCTCTAGACCAAAGGCCGGGCTGTTTTTTTACCGCTGGCAATGCCTTAAGCCTGCCGGAGCTGACCATCTGTTAGCAAGGATTTCAATGATTTACGGTATCGGTACCGATATTGTCAGCATCACCAGGATCGAAGCGGCCCAGGGCCGCCATGGGGACCATTTCGCCCGCCGTATTCTGGCGCCCGGGGAATGGGAGGAATACCTGCAACTGCCCCGCCGCCAATCCCGGCAAACGGCGGCCTTTCTGGCCAAGCGCTTCGCCGCCAAGGAGGCCGCCGCCAAGGCCCTGGGCACCGGTTTCCGCAACGGCATCAACCTGCAATCCATCGTGGTGGTCCATGACCGCCTGGGCCGCCCGGGACTGGAATTTCTGGACGCCGCCGCAAAATATTGCCAGAATCAGGGTGTGGAACGCGCCCTTCTGTCCCTGTCCGACGAAAAAAGCTACGCCGTGGCCTTCGTCACCCTGCTGCTCAAGGCTTGAGCATTACCAAGAAAAGAGCAACCAGGGCGCAAGGTTTGGCGGCGGGCCGCCCTTATAATCTTACAAACAGCATTCGGCCAGAACGCAGCTTGTCGCCATCACACCCCGCGATTACGGCAGCTCTGTACCGGGGAAAAGCTGAGGGGCAGGCGGTGCTGTTAAACGGTTGCCAGGAGGCCCACCATGACCGGACCCAATACCGCCACCCAATTCATCGAACGGCAACTGGCCCAGGGCAAAAAGCCCAACCACCTGATCGACCAGCAGAGCCCCTACCTCCTCCAACACGCCTTCAACCCAGTTGACTGGCTGCCCTGGGGTGAGGAGGCCTTTACCCGGGCCCGGCAGGCAGACAAGCCGATCTTTCTCTCCGTCGGCTACTCCACCTGCCACTGGTGTCATGTCATGGCCCGTGAATCCTTTGCCGACCAGCAGGCTGCCGCCATCCTCAACGAGCATTTCATTGCCGTCAAGGTGGACCGGGAAGAGCGGCCCGACGTGGACCACCTGTACATGACTGCGGCCCAGGCCATGGGCGGCGGCGGCGGCTGGCCGCTGTCGGTTTTTCTCACCCCGGAGGGTCAACCTTTCTATGCCGGCACCTATTTCCCGCCCCAACCCCGGCACGGGCTGCCCGGCTTCAAGCAGCTGCTGGGACTGATAAGCGATCTCTGGCAAAACCGCCGGGACAAGGTCATGGAGACGGCAACGGTGGTCACCGACCATCTGAACAAAAATGTTCCGGGTCAGACGGCGGCTGAACAGAGCGGGCTGGACGCTGATCTGGCCGCCCGGGCCTACTCCCTCACCGCCGAGGATTTTGACTCCGTCCATGGCGGTTTCGGCCAGGCCCCCAAATTTCCCCGGCCGGCGCTATACCATTTTCTTCTCCATCATCACTGGGCGACCGGTAAAAAAAAGGCCTTGGAAATGGTTCTCTACAGCCTGCGCCGGATGGCGGCGGGGGGAGTTTACGACCAGGTGGGCGGCGGCTTCCACCGCTACTCGGTGGATGAGCAGTGGCGGGTGCCCCATTTTGAAAAAATGCTCTACGACCAGAGCCAGTTGGCGGATCTTTTCCTGACGGCCCATCAGCTGACCGGGCAACCATTTTACGCCGGAATGGCGGCGGATATCTTCACCTACGTGCTGCGTGATCTGGTTGCTCCGGAAGGGGCCTTCTACTCCGCCGAAGACGCCGACAGCCCGGATCCGGCCGATCCGGAAAAGCATGGCGAGGGACTGTATTACCTCTGGGCCGAAGCGGAGATCCGGCAGTTACTGGGCCCTGAAACCGGTGAGCTGTTCTGCCGCCGTTACGGGGTGCAAAAAGAGGGTAATGCCCTGGTTGACCCCCATGGAGAATTCAAGGGGAAAAATATTCTCTACCAGGCCGCCGACCTGGAAACCACCGCCGCCGCCCGGGAAAAACTGTTTGCCGCCCGCGCCGCCCGCCCCCGGCCCCACCTGGACGACAAGATTATCACCTCCTGGAACGGCCTGATGATCAGCGCCCTGGCCCGGGGATTCCAGATCCTGGAGCGTCCCGAGTACGGGGAGGCCGCCATCCGGGCGGCCCGTTTTCTCCTCACCCGATTGCGCGACCCGGACACCGGCAACCTGTATCGCCGATACCGGGCCG
>PWOG01000013.1 GCA_003557565.1 Desulfobulbaceae bacterium | reverse complement strand
GGATGAACCGGTGCTGCTGGCCCGGGCCCTTCCCGGGGTGCCGGTACTGGTCGGTTCCCGCCGGGGGAAGAGCGGGCGTTACGGAGTGGAGCACCTGGGGGCGGACTGCCTGGTCCTGGACGATGGCTTTCAGCATCTGGCCCTGGATCGGGATTTGGATCTGGCCCTGTTCAGCGCCCGGGATCTGCCGTTTAACGCCCGGGTTTTTCCCGGTGGCCCCCTGCGGGAGCCCTGGTCCGCTCTGGCCCGGGCCCATGGGGTGGTGATAACCGGAGTTACTCCGGAAACCCGGGAGGCGGTGGCGGCTTTTGGCCGTTTTCTGCGTTCCAGATTCCCGGAAACTCCTTGTTTTGTCGGGGAATATCGGCCGGTCGGCCTGTTTGGCGGACCTTCGGGGGGCGCCGGGGATCTGGCCGCCGGTAAATGCCGTCCTCTTTATGGCTTTGCCGGCATCGCCCAGCCCGAATCATTCCGGCAAACCCTGGAGGAGGAGGGATTTGAGCTTGCCGGTTTCCAGGCCTTTGCCGATCATCACCCTTACACCTCAGCGGATTACCGGGATCTGGTGGCGACGGCCCGCCGACATCGGGCCGAGGGATTGATCACCACCGAGAAGGATCTAGTCAAGCTTGCCCCTTTCCTGGGTGATTATCCTCTGCTGGCGCTGCGGGTTGCCCTTTTCCTGGACACGTCCTTTGACCGCTTTGTCCGGGACAGGCTGGAATGTAAATGATCACGGGGGCAAATAGGTAAGCGCTTACAGGGTGCCGCAGGTTGTGGTGAGCCTCGACGGCGAAGCGTACATTAATGCGTGAGCCTGCCAGATCACCGTAAGATGCGGTGCCCTCTGATCGTTTACACTGGAGCGAATGACCCGTTGAGACAGCAAGGAGTGTCTTTTTTGCCGTCTTTCCAGAGCAAGTGTGTTTTTTTTACCACGGTACGGAGCTGGCAAAGATGGTAATGGATTTCTTTGTTGTTGTTTTTCTTTTTGTTTCCGGGTATTTTCTGTGTGTTCTGGTGGATTTGTCCGGCAGATGGCCTGTTAATTGCAAGGCTATAACTGTCGAAACTGGCAACGCGTGAAACCCAACGGAAATTTGAGATTAACAGAGCAACACGACAAGGAACGGTTAACCCAACATGGATGCACTGCAACATACCCTGAAAAAAAGCGTCAGCTTTGCCGGTATAGGCCTGCACAGCGGCCGGCCGGTACGGATGACGATTCATCCCGGTGAGATCAACAGCGGCATTCGGTTGCTGCGTTCCGATCTTGATCAGGTTGAGCCGACCCCGGCCTTCATGGATCGGGTGGTGGATACCCGTTTGGCCACCACCGTTGGTACTGCCAAAGACGCCACCATATCCACCGTTGAGCATGTCATGGCCGCTCTTTTCGGTCTGGGGATCGACAATGCCGTGATCACCGTGGATGGCCCGGAAGCGCCGATCATGGATGGCAGTGCCGCCCCTTTTGTGCGGGTTCTGCACCGGGTGGGCCGACGCCGGCAGCAGTCCCGCCGCTGGATGCTCAAGTTCAACGAGGTCGTGCGATTCAGCGACGGCCAGGGAGGGACGGTGCGCATCGAACCCTATAACGGATTCAGGGTAAACTGCCGGATTGATTACACCCACACCCAGGTTGGTCGTCAGCAGTTCGAGATCGACCTGAATCCCCGGAGCTTCGCCTCGGAAGTTGCCGGCGCCAGGACCTTCGGTTTTTTTAACGAGGTCGAGTATATGCGTCAAAACGGCCTGGCACTGGGCGGATCCCTGGACAATGCCGTGGTCATCGATGACCACGGGGTCATGAACAGCGATGGTTTGCGCTATGCCGATGAATTTGTCCGGCACAAGGTTCTGGATCTGGTCGGTGACCTGGCCCTGCTGGGCTTTCCTCTGCTGGGCCGGGTGGTGGCGGAAAAATCCGGCCATGGCCAGCATCTTGGCTTGATGCAGGCGGTGGCCGCCAAACCCGAGGCCTGGGATATCGTGGCCTTTGAGAACAGCGGTGATTTTCGAGTGTTGCAGCAGTTGGCCCAGGGAACCAGGAAGGTTGGTGACAGGCTGCTTCCATATCTGCTGCCACCATCGGTGGCCCTGGCCCCCGCCGTTGCCAACGGTTGATTGACCGGGCCAACCGCGCTGCGGTTGGTCATGCTGGGTAGAAGTAGACTATAAACCCGCAGGGAAGTGTTTCCTTGCGGGTTTTTCTTTTTTGTGACTACAACTGGACCTGGTGCCTTTTATCGGCTATTTTTGGAAAAGTTGCAAAACTGCCGAGGCAGTAACGAAAAATATACGAAGCAGTCAATTACAAAGGGCCGGCTGTCGGCGGAGCGGCTCGTTGCGACGCTGACAATTGTCGGTGCCGCCGCTTTTTGCGTCGCCGACTGGGCACGCTTGGTAATCACTTGTTTTCGCATTACCGACCAAGATGTCCGGTGGGTTTTTGCGAGGCCATAACAATTGTCGGCGCCGCAAAAATCGGCGTCGCCGACTGGGCACGCTTGGTAATCACTTGTTTTCACTTTACCGACCAATACGTTTGGCGGGTTTTTTGCGAGATTATCACAATCAAGAAGGCGGGAGAATATGGCGGACGGACAGGCAAATCTTGGTTTTATCGGCGGCGGTCAGATGGGCGAGGCCCTGATCAGGGGAGTGCTGGCCACAGGACTGTATCAGCCCCAGGAGATTGCGGTGGCCGAACCCAGCGCCCAGCGCCGGGAACTGCTGGCCGATCGTTACGGGGTTTTGGTGTATGAAAAAGACGAGCAGTTGTGGGAATTTTGCCAGGTTATGATCCTGGCCGTCAAGCCCCAGATCATGGGGTCGATTCTGGAGCAGATCAGGGAAAAGGTTGACGGGCAAAAACATCTTCTGATCTCCATTGCCGCCGGCATTTCCCTGGGATTTTTAGAGGGTGGGCTGGCTCCCGGGAAGGCGCGGGTAATAAGGGTGATGCCCAATACCCCGGCCCTGGTGCTGGCCGGGGCTTCGGCCCTGAGTCCCGGCAGCCATGTCGATGACCATGATCTCAAGCTGGCGGAAAAGATTTTTGCCGCCGTGGGCAAAGCGGTGATTTTACCTGAATCCGCTATGGATGGGGTCACCGGCTTGAGCGGCAGCGGCCCGGCCTATGTTTTTACTTTTCTGGAGTCCCTGATTGATGCCGGGGTCAAGGTGGGTTTGAGCCGTGAGGTGGCCGGGGTGCTGGCTCGCCAGACCATTATGGGCTCCATGCAGCTAGCCGAGGAAAGTCGGCAGTCTCCCGCCGATTTGCGGGCCATGGTGACCTCCCCGGGAGGGACCACCATTGCCGGTTTGCATGCTCTGGAAAACGGTGCTTTCCGGGGCCTGGTAATGGATGCAGTGGAGACGGCCGCCCGGCGTTCCCGGGAACTGGGTGGTGACTGAAATGAAACTTGCCCGGGTAGGGATTATCCTCAAGCGTGATTCCGCCGAGCCCATGCGGATTGGTCGGGAGATGGCGGACTGGTTCGCGGCCCGCGAAATTGAAGTGGTCATAGACCGGATCGAGGCCGACCAGGATCTGCTTATTGTCCTGGGCGGGGACGGGACACTGCTCCATGTGGCGACGGAGGCTTGTGGGTACGGGATTCCGGTGCTGGGAATCAACCTTGGCGGCCTGGGGTTTCTCACCGAGGTAGTGGTCGATGAACGCTGGGCCGTGCTGGAAAAAATCATCAGCGAAGAATTGCCCTGCGAGGAGCGGATGATGCTCAAAATTCGCATCCGCCGGGAGGGTGCAACGGAGCCCTGGGTGTACGCCCTCAATGATGTAGTGATCAGCAAGGGGGCGGTGGATCGGATGGTGGAACTGGCGGCCTGGGTAGATGCCGAGTACCTTGCCACTTATCGGGCTGATGGGCTGATTATCGCCAGCTCCACTGGTTCCACGGC
>PWOG01000097.1 GCA_003557565.1 Desulfobulbaceae bacterium | reverse complement strand
CTACGAAATCGACATCCAGTACCGGGATCTGGCCCGCCACAGAGGTATCCGCCTGGTCCGCCCCCCGGCGCTGAACACCCACCCCCAACTCATCGAAGCCCTGGCCCAGCTGGCGATCAACGCCAGGCAGCATCTTGAAGTTATGGAGTAACCATCACCGGGTTTGTCCTGTAAGTGGTTACGGCTTGCCGCGGTTTGCGGCAAGCCCCGATGGCGATGCCTGCATCAGTTGAACGGTTACGGTCCGTTAAATCAGCATGTTACTGGCCCTGGTGAACGGTTACGAAATCTGCGCTCTGGTGATCGGTTGGTCTCGACTGGTTTGCCCGGGTGTTTTTCCGGAAATATGCGGAGTCCTATTGGTCAGCTGCCGGTCATGTAGCGGCGCATTCTGATGTTCATCAGAATGCCGATGGCGGCCATGGTGGTGAGCAGGGAGGAGCCGCCGTAGCTGAACAGGGGCAGGGGCATGCCCACCACCGGCAGCAGCCCCAGGACCATACCGAGGTTGATGAAGGCCTGCCAGAAGAGTAAAGAGACGATGCCGAAAGCCAGCAGCACCCCGAACTTGTCCCGGGCGGTCAGGGCGATGTTCATGCCCCAGAGGACAATGAAAAAATAGCAGGCCAGAAAGAAAATGGAGCCAATGAAGCCCCACTCCTCGGCCCAGACCGAAAAGGCGAAGTCGGTATGGCGTTCGGGGAGAAAATCCAGCTGGGCCTGGGTGCCCTGCATGTAGCCTTTGCCGAAGGTGGCGCCGCTGCCCACGGCAATCTTGGACTGGGCGATATGGTAGCCGGTGCCCAGGGGGTCACTCTCCGGGTCGAGAAAGGTCATGATCCGCTGGCGCTGGTATGGTTTCAGGTAGAAAAACCACGCCAGGGGAACAAATGACAGACCGACACCGGCCATGGTCAGCAGGGTGGACCATTTCAGCTTCACGAACAGGGTCATGGATACAAAGATAAAGATCAGCATCATGGCGGTGCCGAGATCCGGTTGTCGGACGATCAGGGCAAAGGGCAGAAGGGTCAGCCCCAGGGGGACGAGCAGTTCCCTGAAAGTGAAGCCGGCCCCGGTATCCTTGCGGTAGTAATAGCTGGCCAGGGTGAGTACCAGCATCAGCTTGGCCGGCTCCGAAGGCTGGAGTCGGAAAAATCCCAGGTTGATCCAGCGCTGGGTGCCGGCCACGTCGGTGCCGATAACCAGGGCCGCCACCAGCAGCAAAATCGTCATGATGTAGAGATGATAGTTCCATTTGGTGAGTACCTTGTAATCCACCATGATGATGGCGAAGATGACGGTGAAGCCCACCAGCAGGTACGCGACCTGCCGGATAAACACCGAGGTGCCGAGGCCCTGCTGCAGCGCGGTGGCGCTGTAAAGGTTGACCAGCCCCAGCAGAGCCACGACGATCACGGCGACCAGCATTATCCAGTCGAAGTTTGTAAGCAGGCGGCGATCAAAACGCAACATGTTACTTTATCTCCCGTCCCGGCGGATCAGGCTCTCGGGGAGCAGGACCACAGGGGTTTTCTGTTGGCGAAAATAAGCTTCCAGCACTTCTTTGGCCAGGGGAGCGGCCACCGCCCCGCCGCCGCCGCCATGTTCCACCAGAACCGTGACCGCCACCTCCGGGTCCTCGGCTGGGGCATAAGCCGTAAACCAGGCGTGATGCCGGAAATGGTACGGGATATCTTCATCGTCTTCAAAAAGTTCGACCCTGGCCAGGCGCACCACCTGGGCGGTGCCGGTTTTGCCGGCCACAGTGATATCCTCAATGCGGGCGGACCGGCCGGTGGCTTGTACATTCATAACCGCAGCTTCCAGGCTTTTTTGGAGCAATTTCCAGGTGCTGTCCCGGGCCGGGGTTTCTTCTTCCAGTTCAGGGTGGAATTCGCGCAGGACTTCGCCTTCTGGGTCGATTATGCCGGTAACCAGCAGGGGGCGGTAAAACCGTCCGCCGTTGGCCACCGCCGCCGTCATGCGGGTCACCTGGATGGGAGTGACCAGATTGAAGCCCTGGCCGATGGACACCGACAGGGTTTCACCATCCTGCCAGGGCTCATTAAAGCGCTGCCTTTTCCATTCCCTGGTGGGCACCAGCCCATCCTTTTCATGCTCCAGCACCACCCCGGTTTTGCGACCCAGGCCCAGCTTTCGGGCATAGCGGGCCAGGGTGTCTACCCCCAGGCGTTGACCCAGCTGATAGAAATAGACATCACATGATTCAGCCATGCCCTGCTCAAGATCGACATGGCCATGGCCCTCTCTTTTCCAGCAATGATAACGATGTCCTTGGAATACCGTGCTGCCGCCGCAATAAAAGGTGGAGTCGGCGGTTATGATATCTTCCTCCAGGGCGGCCATGGCGGTAACTATCTTGTACGTCGAGGCCGGGGGGTACTGGCTTTGTATCGGCTTATTGACCAGCGGTGCTCGCCGGTCGGCCAGCAGCCCCTGCCAGACCGTGCGGGAAATGCCGCCGGAAAAGGCATCCAGGGGTAGTGTGGGGGCGCTGGCCAGGGTCAGCAACCGGCCGGTATTGACTTCCATGGCCACCACCGCCCCGGCCCGGTCCTTCAGGCCCGCTTCCGCAGCCCTTTGCATCTGCAGGTCCAGGGTCAACTGGAGGTCGTTGCCGGGCAGCGGCTCTTGAATCTGAAGTTGCTTCTGGGCAAAACCGCGGACATCCACCTCCACATACTTGCGCCCCTTTTCGCCCCGCAGGTAGGTATCAAACAATTTTTCCAGGCCCATCTTGCCGATATAATCACCCTGGCGATAATCCCCGCCCCGGTGCTGCTCCAGTTCCTGGCGGCTGATTTCGCCGAGATAGCCCACCATGTGGGAGGCCATATTATGGTAACGGTAATCCCGTTGAGGGTGAACTTCGATCTGGACCCCGGGCAGGTTGAAGCTGTTGTTCTCAATGGTGACCAGGGTCGGCCAATCGATATCCTCCTTTATGCGGGTGGGAATATAGCGCGGCTGGTTGGCCCCGGCCCGGATTCGGTCGAGGATCTGGGTGGTATCCAGGTCAAGAATGGAGGCCAGTTGACGGACTACTTCACTGGCATGGGGAGTGTCGTCGCGGATCCAGATTACATTGAAGCGGGGCCGATTGGTGACCAGGGTCTCTCCGTGGCGATCCAGCAGGTTTCCCCGGGGGGCGGCCAGTTGTTGGACCCTGATCCGGTTGCTCTCGGAGCGCTGCTGGTATTCGCTGCCCTGTTGAATCTGCAGATGCCAGAGACGGAGCACCAGGATCCCCACTATCAGAAGCATGATGGCGGTGGCGGCATCGATCCGTTTCTTGAGCATGGTCAGCTCAGCCGGATCCATCTTGTTAATGTTGCCCAGGGGTCTTAACATGATTATTCGGTCAGACTCTGAAACGATTGCGGGGCCGGGGCCGGAGGGAAGATAATAAAATCCGCGGTCGTTGTTGCAGCCTGTTCATCAGGCGTCGGCACAGGTGAAAAAAAGGCAGGCAAATGATTCCCAGTATAATAACATTTTGCAGCAGTAAGGGCCAGTCCCAGAGAACCGGGTTTTCCGGAGCCAGTAGCGAAACCAGCAGATGGATAAAACTGGTGGTGGCCAGGAAGCTGATGACCACCAGGGGAACCTGGTGGACACTGTCATGAATCGCAAGGTTGCGGGCCATGATGCGGATAATCACAAAGAGCAGGAAATAGGCCAGGGCGTGAACTCCCAGGTGGATGCCGGAAAAAATATCCACCAGCATGCCAAGCAGCAGAGTCAGGATCAGGCCGGGACCGGTCTCGAAGTACAGTACGATGAAAATCACCAGTAAAAAGAGCAGGTCCGGGCGCCCCAGCCAGGAAGGCAGCAGATGGAATACGGTGGTCTGCATAACCAGCAGCAGGATGCCAAGGCCGAAAAAAACGGGGCTCATGAATTAATTTATTCCGCCAGCGATGATTTGTTCATGATTATGACCAGGTGTTCCAGCCGGGAGAAATCGGCGGCCGGTTTAACATGGATGGTCTGAAACATCCCCCGGCGGGCCCGGACCACTTCCGAGACCTGGCCCACCGGCAGGCCCTTGGGAAAAATCCCGTCAAGACCGGAGGTGATGATATGGTCGCCCTTTTCCACGTTGACGGTGCGCAGGACGTAGTGAAGTACAAATTCGCTGCCATCGCCCTTGATTATACCCTGACTCCGGTTTTTCTGCACAATGGCGTCAATGGCGCTGTTGGGGTCGTTGGCCAGCAGCACCTTGGCGTAATTGGGGGAGGTGTTGATCACCTGGCCGACGATACCTTCCACTGTCACCACCGGCATGCCCCTCTCAACGCCGGCGCTGCTGCCCTGGTCGATGGTAATGGTTTGAAACCACAGAGAAGAGTCCCGGCCGATGACCCGGGCGGCAAGAGTGGGATCTGGAAAGTCTTCCCGCAGATCCAGGAGCTTTTTCAAGCGAACGTTGGTGGCCACCGCCTCCCGGTACTGAGTGGTGGCGGCTTTGTGCTGGCGCAGCTCCTCGCGGAGGCGCCGGTTTTCTTCCCGGACGTTGATCAGCTCCCGGTAGTTTGACCAGACGCCGCCGATATAGCCGCTGATCCCGGTGCTGACCGCCTGAGCCGCACCGATCACTTCCAGGCCGATTTTATGGGCGACATTGAATTCACTGCGGCCCAGTGAAGATAAGACCATAACGAAAAACAGGGCGGCGGCAACACCAAAAAGCAGCAGCTTACTGGTCTGACGGGCGCGATTACCTCGTTTTTTCATAGGGTGCGTTTACCCGTGCGCCGGGGTGGACATCAATCCGGACTCAACTGGTCAGGACGTCTTTGAGTACATCAATATTCTCAAGGGCCTTGCCGGAGCCCATGACCACGGAAGAAAGCGGATCTTCGGCGATGATTACCGGTACTCCGGATTCTTCGCGCAACCGTTTGTCCAGATTACGCAACAGGGCGCCGCCGCCGGTAAGAACCACCCCCTGGTCGACAATGTCGGCGGCCAGTTCCGGCGGGGTCAGCTCCAGGGCCATCTTCACCGCTTCAATGATGGCGTCCACCTGTTCGGTGAGAGCCTGCCGGATCTCCTCGGAGGTGATAACCAGAGTTTTGGGTACCCCGGACACCAGGTCCCGGCCCTTGATTTCCATGCTTTCATAGGGTTCTTCGGGCATAACGTCGGCGATGGTGGTTTTGATCACCTCCGAAGTATGTTCGCCGATGGCCAGGTTATGCCGGCGTTTGATGTAGTGCATGATCGATTCGTCCATCTTGTCGCCGGCCACCCGGACCGAACTGGCGTAAACCACGCCGGCCAGGGAGATGACCGCCACCTCGGTGGTGCCGCCACCGATATCAACCACCATGTTGGCGGTGGGTTCGGTGATGGGCAGGCCGGCTCCGATGGCCGCAGCCATGGGTTCCTCGATAAGGTATACTTCGCGGGCGCCGGCGGATTCCGCCGATTCCTTGACCGCCCGTTTCTCCACTTGGGTGATCCCGGAGGGCACGCTGATGATGATCCGGGGATGGACCAGGGTGCGACGGTTATGGACTTTGTTGATGAAGTAGCGCAGCATCGCCTCGGTTACTTCAAAATCGGCGATGACCCCGTCCTTGATGGGCCGAATGGCGCTGATGTTGCCGGGGGTCCGGCCCAGCATCATTTTGGCCTCTTTGCCCACCGCTAAAACTTTACTGGAGCGGGCATCCCGGCGAACCGCCACCACCGAAGGTTCGCGCAGGACGATACCTTTGCCTTTGACGAATACCAGGGTGTTGGCGGTCCCCAGGTCGATTGCGAGGTCGTTGGAAAGAAAACCGAAAACGGAGTCAAGGAACATTGGTGATCCTCATGGAATATTTGTAAGAAAAGATAAATTGTCCGGGGGGCCGCCGGTGAAGTAGCGGAATCGCGAGCAAAGTTTAACGCAATGACATTAGCAAAGTCTTGCCGACCTGGCAACAATTAATCCGGCGTGACCATGATAATTACACCGGGATAATTACACCGGCTGCCGGCGGGTTGCCGGCGGTGGCCGGGGCATGGGGTCCGGGAAAAGGCTTGACAGAGTTTGCCGGCTCATGGTAAACGGGTGCTGTTTCACATCACAGTTGCCTTGGCCTTGCCGGCCGACCCGCGCTGGGTGCTGATCGATTTACTCTGTTTTTTATGTGGGGCTATAGCTCAGCTGGGAGAGCGCTTGAATGGCATTCAAGAGGTCAGCGGTTCGATCCCGCTTAGCTCCACCACTTCTTTGTTTTATCGCTGGTTACATGCTGGTTCCGTCGAGGAGGGCCTGGCCGGTTTTTCTCGAGTCCAGGAGCCTCTGCCGCTGTCTGTTGAATTGGCCTTCTTCTCGACGGCAGAGGCTTTCTTTTTTTGTAAGTGTTTGCAACTCCTTCCCCTTGGCGATTCACTCCCAGTAACCTTGGTTTCTTGATCTGGCCTTAACTTAAACCCGATGTTTGGTCGAGGCCTGCGGCAGCCCGGGATCGCTTACGGGGCAACCCCTTGTGAATGGGTTATAAATTACGCTATGAGCGCCAATACCAATACCAGTGAAGCCGCCGGCCGGCCCGGCTCATCCGCAAGCTCCGTATCCGGCCGCCCGGTGAGCGACGAGACCGTGCTCAAGGTGTCCAAAGAGATCGTGGTCAAATTCATTGAGGTTGGCAGACTTTCACCTGCCAACTTCAACGAAACCTTTCGTGACGTTTATGGCACGGTGCGCGATACCGTGCGCTCCTGAGGCCTCTTGCCCGGTATGTCCTCGATGTCCTCTCCGTTATCCGGCCCCCTGGACCCGGACCTTAATCGCCCTCCGGCCGACGTTAAACGTGTCCATCTGATGGGAATCGGCGGTACCGGTATGGCGGCTCTGGCCGGAATGCTTCAGGAGCATGGATTCAAGGTCAGCGGTTCCGACCAGCGGGTTTACCCCCCCATGAGCGATTACCTGGCCGGCCTGGGAATTCCGGTGATGGAGGGCTATGACCCCCAGAACCTTGAGTCCGGTCCCGATCTGGTAATTGTCGGCAACGTGATCCGGGCCGACAACCCCGAGGTCAGGGGGCTGGCCGAGCGAGGTCTGCCCTATCTTTCCTTTCCCCAAGCGCTTCGCCATTATTTCCTGGGCTCCCGCCGTTCCCTGGTGGTGGCCGGAACTCACGGCAAGACCACCACCGCCTCCTTGCTGGCCACCATGCTGGATCATGCCGGGCTGGACCCCGGCTTCATGATCGGCGGCGTTGTGCATGCCTTCGGGCGCAGTTCCCGGGCCGGGAGCGCGCCTTTTTTTGTCAGCGAAGGCGATGAGTACGATACCGCTTTTTTTGACAAGGGTCCCAAGTTTCTCCACTATTGCCCGGAAATCTGCATCCTCACCGGGGTTGAGTTTGATCATGCCGATATTTATGCCGATCTGGACGCGGTCAAGGAGGCCTTTGCCCGGCTGGTGGCCATGATGCCCGCCACCGGCCGTCTGGTGGCCTGTACCGACGACCCCGTGGTCCGGGAGCTGGTGGCCGCCGCCCCCTGTCCGGTCCTGGGTTACGGACAGGGTGAGGAGGCTTGCTGGCGGCTCCGGGATCTGGCGGTCAGCCCCGGGGGCACCGGTTTCGTCGTGGAGCGGGGCGGCAAGTATTACGGGAAGTTTGCCAGCCGGATGCCGGGGCGGCATAACGCCCTCAATGCTCTGGCGGTGATTGCCGTGCTCGATTATCTCGCGGTGCCGCCGGCGACAATAGCCGCCGGCCTGGCCGCCTTTGCCGGAGTGCGGCGACGCCAGGAGGTGCGCGGGGTGGTGGCCGGAGTGACGGTGATCGATGATTTTGCCCATCATCCCACGGCGGTGCGGGAAACCCTGGCCGCTTTGCGGGCGGCTTATCCCGACCGGCGCCTGGTGGCGGTTTTTGAGCCCCGCACCAACTCCAGTCGCCGGCGGGTGTTTCAGGAGGCCTACGTGCCGGTGTTCAAATTCGCCGACCGGGTGCTGATCCGTGAACCCGAGGGTCTGGAGGCCATCGCCGCCGACCAGCGTTTCTCGGTGGCCCGCCTGGCCGCCGACCTGGTGGCCTCCGGCGGTGACGCCCGGGTTTTTGTCGATGTCCAGGATATCATCGAGGATCTTATGGTCAGCGTCCGGCCCGGAGACGTGGTGGCAATTCTGTCCAACGGCGGTTTTGACAACATTCACCAGCGCCTCCTTGACCGACTTGGGCAAACTCCTCCGGCGACATCCTGACAGCACTGCTATGGTGCCGGCAGAGTGTTTCTCCTCTGCCTTAATCCAAAGGTATCTACGCCGCAGTATCCCACACCACCTGCCCAATATCTTTATTCTCCTCTCTCTCCTCATTATTCCTCGCAGACCATTACAAAGAATTTGCTGCTAACACCGGGCCATCGTTAGCAAGCGATCACCGGGGGGCGCTGATAACAACCCACTGCCGGGTTGATAATGTTCTGCCGGGCGGTTTTTGGTCTGCCGCCGGGGCGGTTTGCAGGCAAATTATTCTTGATTTTTGTCCTGGGCTGTGACGATAATCACGGAAACCAAGGGGGTGGCCGGCGGAGGGCGCTTTTTATGAATATCTATTCATTTTTTTCTTGACCTCGGTTTTTGTCCCGGCTAAAGAGCATAATCATATTCTGCTTTCCGGAGGGGTTCGGCGAAGTGATCTGGGGATTTAAGGAGAGGAAGAGTGGAACAGGAATACCTGATTGATCTCTTATACGTGGTGGCGTTCTTCCTCGGCGGGGTGGGTTTTGCCCTGGGGCCCATCATCATCTCCATGCTGCTCGCCCCCCGCACCCGCCAGATCCAGACCGATTCCATTTACGAGTGCGGCATGCAACCCATCGGCGAAGCCTGGGTCCGCTTTGGTGTCGTCTACTACCTCTATGCTTTGATTTTTCTCGCCTTTGCCGTCGACATCCTTTTTCTGCTGCCGGTGGCTCTTGTTTACGCCCAGGAGGTCATACTGGGTTCCGCCCTGCTTGATTTTGTGGTCGTATTCCTTTTCGTCGACACCTTGGCGCTTGCCGTGGTCTATGCCTGGAAAAAGGGAGTTTTTCAGTGGGAACGGAGAGTATGACGAACTTGCCGAAAGATCTCAAGCAACTGCGACAGGACGATCATCCGCCGGTGGTCCATTTCGCCGTGCTGGACAAGTTGCTGAACCTGGGACGGGCCAATTCCCTGTGGCCGATGACCTTCGGTCTGGCCTGCTGTGCCATCGAGATGATGGCCACCGGGGCCTCGCGCTTTGATCTCGACCGTTTCGGGGCCGGGGTGTTCCGTCCCGCCCCCAAGCAATCGGATGTCATGATCGTAGCCGGAACCATCAGCCGGAAAATGGCCCCGGCCATTGTGACCCTGTATGAGCAGATGCCTCATCCCAAGTGGGTAATTGCCATGGGCAACTGCGCCATCTCCGGCGGGCCTTTCGTCTTCGACGGCCAGTACGGGATCGTCGAGGGGGCGGATCGGATTATCCCGGTGGATGTTTATATCCCCGGCTGCCCGCCCCGGCCCGAGGCTCTCATCGAAGGACTGCTCAAGCTGGAGGAACAACTCACCGGCAGTCGCCGCTTTCCGCGGGTTGACCCGGAGGCTGCGCCATGAAAACAAACGCCGTGGAAAAAGCCCTGGGCGCCCTGGGAAGCGCTCAGGTGGCGGTCAGCGACCATGCCACCCGGGGGTTCCATCTCAACGTGACGGTAAACCCCGAAGAGGTGGTCAGGGCGGCGGAAGTACTCGACGCCGAAGGTTTTTTCATCGAAGCCGTCACCGGTGTGGACTGGCTGGGCGAACAGGAGGCCCTGGCCAAGGAAGCGGCCAAAAAAGCCGCTGCTGCCCAAAAAGCGGCGGAGGCGGCCGCCGCTGAAACCGCCGAGCAGGGAGGGGGAGAAGAGGGGGCCGCCTCGCCGCCCGAGCCCGCCGACGAAGCTGAAGCCGCCGGGCAAGGGCAGGAGCCGGCGGAGGACAGCTTCGAGGTGGTTTACGATTTCAACCATTTCCAGCAACTCTGCCGGGTCACCGTTCGCACCCGAGTGCCCCGCAGCAACCCGGAATTGCCGACCATTTCCACCGTTTACCCCGGCGCCGACTGGCACGAGAGGGAGGCCCATGATTTCTTCGGCCTGATTTTCACCGGCCATCCCGATCTCTCCCCGCTGCTGCTGCCGGAAGACGCTGATTTTCATCCCCTGCGCAAGGATTATAAGCCATGAGCGAGTGGGCCGCCGATCCATCATACGAGACCTTCGTCCTCAACATGGGGCCGCAGCATCCGGCCACCCATGGTGCCCTGCGGGTAAAGCTGCGGATGGACGGTGAGTATATCGTCGAGGCCGAACCGGTTCTGGGCTATATCCACCGTATGCATGAGAAGATGGGCGAGAACCGCACCTATCTGCAGTTCATGCCCAACACCGGACGGCTTGATTATCTTTCCGCCCTGTCCTACAACCACGGTTATGTGTCGGCGGTGGAACGAGCCGCCGGTATCACCGTGCCCGAGCGGGCCGAATATCTGCGGGTGATCACCGTCGAACTCAACCGGATCAGCAGTCACCTGTTGTGGGTAGGGGCTTTTGTCCTCGACCTGGGCGGTTTCACTCCCCTGCTTTACGCCATGGATGATCGTGAGCAGATCCTGGACCTGCTGGAGCGGGTGACCGGGTCCCGGCTGACCTACTGCTATTTCCGTTTCGGCGGCTTGTACAACGATGTCGACGACGATTTCGAGGCCGGCGCCCGGGCCATTGTCAAGCGAATGCGTGACAAACTGCCGATGTACCATAACCTGATCAGCAAAAACATTATCCTCCGCCAGCGCCTGGAGGGGGTTGGCCCGATCACCGGCGAGATGTGCCGCAAATACGGGGCCACCGGGCCGGTGGCCCGGGGGTCGGGCATCCCTTATGATGTGCGCAGGCATGAACCATATTCGGTGTATCCCGAACTGGATTTTGATATTCCCGTCTACGAGCAGGGGGATTCCATGGCCCGCTATCTGGTGCGCATGGACGAAATTGAACAGAGCCTGCGGATCATTGAACAGGGCCTGGACAAAATGCCCGACGGCCCGGTGATGGCGGAAAAGGTGCCCAAGATCATCAAGCCCCCCAAGGGTGATTATTACTTTGCCGTGGAGGCGGCCCGGGGATCCTTCGGCGTCCGCCTGGTCAGCGACGGCACCAACACCCCTTACCGCCTCAAGTTGCGCTCCCCCTGTTTCAGCAATGTCAGTCTTTTTGGCGAGGCGGCCCGCGGCATGCTGCTGGCCGACGCGGTGGCTATGTTTGGCAGCCTGGACTTGGTAATTCCGGATATCGATCGATAGGAGCTCTTAACCGATGGCTGAACTTCCAGAAATATTCCGGGTTATGGCCTACGTTGGCGGCATCATGGCCTTTGTCGGCCTTAATGCCGCCTTCCTGGTCTGGATGGAGAGGAAGGTTGCCGGCCATATCCAAAGGCGGATCGGCCCCAAGGAAGTCGGTCCCTTCGGGATTCTGCAGTCCCTGGCCGACGGCATCAAATTGATGTCCAAGCAGCTGGTGGTGCCGGCCAAGGCCGATCCCATTCTCTACCGGGTGGCGCCGGCTCTGACCATGATCACCGCGGTGATGGTGTTCGTGGTGATCCCTTTTGGTCCGGCTCTGGTGGCCCGGGATATCAACATCGGCCTGCTGCTGATTTTCGCCATTGCCTCGGTCAACGTGCTGGCCCTGCTCATCGGCGGCTGGGGCTCCAACAACAAGTATTCGGTGATTTCCGCCACCCGGGCGGTTTCCCAGAACGTGGCCTACGAAGTGCCGATGCTGATCACCGTGGTGACCATGGTGATGATCGTCGGCTCCATGAATCTTAACGAAATTGTCGGCCAGCAGGGCAATTTGCTGCAGTGGTACATTTTTCCCTGGAACGGCAGTATTCTGCTGCCGGTGGCCTTTGTGATCTTTTTTATCTGCTCTTTGGCCGAGACCAACCGGGCTCCTTTTGACCTTGGAGAGGCGGAAAGCGAGCTGGTGGCCGGTTTTCACACCGAATACGGGGGCATGGGCTTCGGCCTGTTTTTCCTGGGCGAATACGGTCATGTTTTCGTCGGCTGCGCCCTGGCCAGTATTCTTTTTCTTGGCGGCTGGCAGTGTCCCTTTGGCTGGATGCCCGGGGTGCACTGGATGATGATCAAGACCTATCTGCTGATCTTTGTGGTGATGTGGATTCGCTGGACCTACCCCCGGACCACCCTTTACGGCCTGCTCAATCTGTCCTGGAAGGTGATGGTGCCGTTTTCCCTGGCGGTGTTGCTGGTTACCGCGGCCATGCTGAAGGTGTTTTAGATGAGCGGATACTTCAAGGAAATATTTGACGGCGGCAAAAGCCTGCTGGTGGGGCTGGGGATTACCTTCAAGCAGATGATCCAGCCGGTGGTGACCGAGAGATATCCACGCACGGCCCCCAAGATGCCTCCCCGCTACCGGGGTCATATCGATCTGGTTCGGGATGAAGAGGGCAACAACAAGTGCATTGCCTGCGGGATGTGCCAGCGCAACTGCCCAACGGGCTGTATTACCATCAAAGGTGAAAAACCGGAGGGAGCCAAGAAAAAGGTGCTCACCTTCTATCGCCTGGATTTCACCACCTGCAGTCTCTGCGGGATCTGTGTGGAGAGCTGTCCCACCGATGCCCTGGAATTTTCCAAGGAATACAACCTGGCCGGTTACAGCGCCGGGGACTTTGTCTTTGATCTGCTAAAACGTTGCGAGGAACGGAGGCGATGACTCCATTATTTTCCCCCTTGTTTACCACAGAAGGATTGGCCGGGGTGGTTTTCTTCGGCTTTATCCTGCTGATCATCCTTGGGGCCCTGGTCGCCACCAACGCCGTCAACCTGATTCGGGCGGTTTGCGGGTTGGCCCTGTGCCTGGTGGGGGTCGCCGGGGTCTATTACTTTCTGGGCAGCCCGTTTCTGGCCCTGATGCAGCTGCTGATTTACGCCGGGGCGGTATGTATTGCCATCGTCTTCGCGGTGATGCTGGCTGAGCCGCACGGGATCAAAAGGTTGGAACAGAAGCACCCCCTGGCCGGGCTGGGGGCTTTCGGAGCCGCGGCCCTGCTGACCTGGGGCCTGGCCGCCCTGGCTTTTCGGACCACCTGGCCCGAGGCGGCGGCCCGGGTTAACAGCGGTGCCCTGGAGGATGTGGGCCGGGGGATGATGACCACTTTTCTGGTCAGCTTTGAGTTGATCTCCTTGATCCTGCTGGTGGCTATTATTGGTTCGCTGGTATTGGCCCGCCGGGGCCGGCGTTAACCGTAAAACGTCCGCCGGCACCGCATCTTGCGGCAATCGGGCCGGCTCACGTACTGATGTACGCTTCGCCGTCGGGGCTTGCCGCAACCTGCGGCACCGGCGAACGTTTTACTGGCGGGAATGGTTTTGGCCCCTCGGGCCGACGGCACAGCATTTTGGGTGATTCGGGGCGGCTCACGTAGTACTGATGTACGCTTCGCCGTCGGTGCTTGCCGTAGCCTGCGGCACCGGCGAACGTTTTACCTTCGGGATGATTTTGGCGGGTTTGGGGAGTTGTTGAGCTGGCAGCACAGTTTTTGAGCTGGTGGAGAGAAAATGGAAATACCGATTATTTACAACAGCCTTGAGACTTACCTTTTGATCGCCGCGGTGCTGTTTGGCTTCGGGATTTATGGGATGCTCAAAAGCCACAGCCTGATCGGCATTTTGATTTCCGCCGAATTGGTGCTCTGTGCCGCTTCGGTGAACTTCATGGCCTTCAATCGGTTTCTGGTGCCTGATCCGGTGGTGGGGCAGATGTTTGCCCTCTTCATTATGGGGCTGGCGGCGGCCGAGGCGGCCATTATACTGAGTATCATCATTGCGGTTTACCGCAATTATAAGTCGATCGACCCCGAGAAGACGGTGGAACTGGCGGGGTAACCCAAGGATTGCCTGATTATGGAACCAATTGTTTCGTCAAAACCATTGCTGGCCCTGCTGGTCGCCCTGATCGGCGCCATCCTGGTGATGCTTTCCGGGCGCAACCCCAATATCCGGGAGTCCTGGTCCATGGTGGCGGCCACTGTGATGTTTGCCATCATCGCTTCCATGGCGCCGGTGATCCTGGCGGGCCAGACCCTGGTTTACCCGATCTTTCAGATCCTGCCCGGGGTCTCGGTGACCCTGCGGGTGGACGCCTTTTCGCTGGTTTTTGCCTTGGCCGCCTCCTTTCTCTGGATCCTGGCGGTTTCCTACTCCGCCGGGTACATGCGGGGGCTCCATGAACATGCCCAGACCCGTTTCAACGCCTGTTTCGCCCTGGCCCTGTTCGGGGCCATGGGGGTGGCCTTTTCCGACAACCTGTTCACCCTCTATCTCTTCTACGAGATCGTCAGCATCGGTACCTATCCCCTGGTCGCCCATCACCAGGATCGGGAGAGTTACGAAGGGGCCAAGAAGTACATCATTTACCTGACCACCACCGCCAAGGGTCTGGTGCTGCCGGCCATGATCCTGATTTATGTGCTCACCGGCACCCTGGAATTTGCCGACAACGTCAGCACCGGTATTCTGCCTGAAGGGGCCAACACCGCCCTGGTGACGGTGCTTTACATCTTCTGCATCCTGGGTTTTGCCAAAAACGGGGTGATGCCGGTGCACGGCTGGCTCCCCGGGGCCATGGTGGCACCCACTCCGGTTTCCGCCCTGCTCCATGCGGTGGCGGTGGTCAAGGTCGGGGTCTTCTGCACCACCCGGGTGATGCTCTATGTCTTCGGGGTTGACATCATGGATGATCTCAACCTGGGGATCATGACCGCCTATTTCGTCTCCTTCACCATTCTGGCGGCTTCAATCATCGCCCTGACCAAGGACAACCTCAAGGCGCGGCTGGCCTACTCCACGGTAAGCCAGCTCAGCTATATCATCCTGG
>PWOG01000222.1 GCA_003557565.1 Desulfobulbaceae bacterium | reverse complement strand
GAGCGAGATGGAGTCCAGGGACGATGGCGCCGAAAAACCTTCCAGCCGTTTTCCGCGTCCTGGCAGACATGAACCGCATGACCTTCGGACTCGGCCACCGCTTCGAGGAGCCGGCGAGTATCCGGATCATCCTCCACGATCAGCAAAGGCTCTCTTTCCTGCCGGGTCACCATAATTAAAACTATCCGTCTTCCAAAGCCAGTTCGATCAAGCGATCCACCAGCGCCCCGAAACTCAGGCCATGGGCGGCGGCGGCCTGGGGCAGCAGGCTGGTGGGGGTCATCCCCGGGATGGTATTGGTTTCCAGAACATACAGCCCCTTTTCGGCCAGAATCATATCGGTGCGACTGTATCCCCGCAGACGCAGCACCCGGTGAGCCCGGCGGGCGCAACGCTGGACCTCGGCGGTGATCCCGGCGGGCAGTTCGGCGGGGCAGATCTCCCGGCTGGCTCCGGCCTGATATTTGGCCTGGTAGTCGAAGAAACGGTATTCCTCGCCGGGAATGATCTCCACCACCGGCAAGGACTCCAGTTCCGCATTGCCCAGCACTCCGCAGGTCAGTTCGCGGCCGACAATGAATTCCTCCACCATCACCTGGTCGTCAAAGTTGAAGGCCAGGACCAGGGCCGGGGCCAGGTCTTCCTCCCGGTCCACGATACTCATGCCCAGGCTGGACCCCTGCCGCACCGGTTTGACCACCAGCGGCAGGCTCAGACCCTGCAACAGGCGGGATGGATCGCTCTGGTCGGC
This sequence comes from Desulfobulbaceae bacterium, assembly GCA_003557565.1. Taxonomy (GTDB): domain Bacteria; phylum Desulfobacterota; class Desulfobulbia; order Desulfobulbales; family Desulfurivibrionaceae; genus Desulfurivibrio. Next base: position 3,187 of record PWOG01000222.1, on the reverse strand, counting down.
GGTCCGGGCCATCTCCCAGGCCGGAACCTGCAGGCCGGCGTCGCGGTAAAGCTGTTTGGCCAGGTCCTTGTCCATGGCCAGGGCACTGCCCAGCAGCCCGCTGCCCTGATAAGGGATTCCCAGCAGGTCGAGAAAACCCTGAATGCTGCCATCTTCGCCCAGCGGGCCATGCAGGAGAATAAAGGCCACATCGATGCCGGAAGCCTCTTCGGCCAGCCGGGCCAGATCGGTGGCCGGATCATATCGCCGCACCAGATAACCGTTATCGACCAGAGCCATTTCCGCTTCCCGGGCCCCGGCCAGGGAGACCTCGCGCTCCCCGGACTTACCACCGGCCAGCAGAGCCACACACATTTTTTTTGGCTTCATCAAACTTGTGACAACCCCGCTAAAACATGAATTCCTCTTGGAGCATACGGTCATGCGACCCCGCTTCCCGGGGTACTGCGCGACCGCTTGACAGACAAACCAGATGACCGGTTATCTCCAGGTCAAATAAATACCAGCAAAAACAAGCCGCAACACCCTGTCATCACGATATTGTTTTCGCAACGACGATAAATTGTCCGGTCAGTCTGCCGACTTTTCCCCATTATTAACAATAAAAACTGTTTGACATCCTAGTATGCTTTCTCATTTTGTCCATATTTTTTTGAATGACCCATGAAATTGACAGGGATAAACTCGCAAATCCCGCCCTCTGCCGGCACTGCCTGTCCCGTATTTTTACCAAAAAACAGCGGTGGCCTGGCGGGCCTTGAGCCCGGCGGCGGTATCGGGCAAAAAGGCGACCACCCCATCGCGGTTGCCATCTGCCAGGCCAAGCTCTTTGAGGGCAGCGGCGCTGAAGGGGGCAAAGACACTGCGTTTGAAAAAAGCACTGCGGTCGGCGGGGGTGAAATAGGGAGGATAACTGTCCGGCAGGCGGCGCCATAGCCGGTCCCGGGCCTCTTTCAGTCGGTCCCCCTCGGCTTCCCCGGCTGAAAGCAGATGCCGGGGCAGACGGCGATAACCGCAGGCCAGCCAGTCGAAACGCAGCAGCTCCTGGGCCAGGGTGGCATCGGGGCGCTTGCAGAAATGCCGGGCCAGGGCGGCGCTGAGCAACTCCTGGGTCCGGGCCCGGGCGAAAAAATCACCCTCGCTGCAGGTCTCCGCCAGGGCCAGGAAAAAGGCGGCGGGGTCGGGTTCCGTGGCCAGGATATAATCCATGGTGGCGAGAAAAAAGCGGGGGTTGTAGCAGGACTCGATCAGTTCCCCCAGGTGATAGAGTTCGGCCAGTTCTTCCTGGGCCAGCCAGCGGGTGGCCAGGACCGGATAGGGCGGCTCCTGGCAATGGCGCAGCTTAAACTCCCGGCGGCGGCCGGCCAGGGGGGTATCGGGCAGGACCTTCAGCAGCCCCAGTTGCAGATGATGGGGCCGCAGGGCCAGGATCTCGTTCAAGGAAGCCAGGTAGGTGGCGCGGGTTTCAAAGGGCAGCCCCAGGATCAGGTCGAGATGGAGATGGATATTGTCACCGGCCACCAGCCGGCGGATACTGGCCCGGGCCCGGTCCAGGTCCGGCTCGCGGTTGACCGCCGCCAGACTGGCCCGATTGAATGATTGCAGCCCGATTTCAAAACGCAGCAGCCCCGGCGGCACCGTGGCCAGGTAGGCCAGGCTTTCTTCATCGAACAGGTCCGGGGCGATCTCAAAGTGAAAAACGGTGGGGAGCTGGCCGCTTTTGGCCGGCCGGGTTCCAGGCCCTTGCCCGAAGGCCGCCGACTGCCGGGTTTCCCGGCTACGCTGGACCAGAAACCGCCAGATGGCCAGGGCCCGCTCCGGCGGGGCGTTAAAGGTGCGATCGACAAACCGGACGGTCTGCGGTTGGGCGGCCAGCAGGGTATCAAGCTCGGCGAACACCCCTTCGAGTTCCCGGTAAGCCACCCCCCGCCGGGAGGATGACAGGCAGTAGGAGCAGGCAAAGGGACAGCCCCGGGAGGATTCGTAATAGACATGACGGTTCCGCAGCTCCCCGGTGAAATCCTCCGGCCGGTATGGCATGGCAAAAGGCGCGGAAAAGTCGGCGTGATAGCTTGGCTGCAGCCGCCCTTCGGCCAGGTCTTGGTAAAATTCCGCCCCCAGCCCCTCCACCGGCCCTTGCACCACGGTTATCCGTCGGGTTTCCGGCGCGGGTGTTTCGGAGTTGGGAGAGCCCGGAGAAGCGGCTGCCGTCCGCCCCCCCGGGGCATCTTCCCGCAATTTCCGGGCAACGGGGGGCAATTCCAGATGGGGCGCCTGGGGGCCGCCCAGCACCACCGGCAGGCCGGGCCGGATTTCCCCCAGGTCGGCGAGCAGGCGCCGGGTATAGGCGGCGTTCCAGACATAGACCGAAAAGAACAGGGCCCGGGGGTCATCGGCCACCAGCCGCAACAGGGTTTCGTAGTAAGGGTCGTTGATGGTCGGCTGGCAGATCTCCGGCCGGCTGGCCGGCAGCCTTGCCGCCAGTTGCTGGCGAAGATAGTACAGAGCCGGGGCCGAATGAACAAAACGGGCGTTTAAAGCAACCAGACGGATTAGCATTGTTATTATGAAAGCAACCGGTTAAATTAGGGCGTTTGCAGCAAAATGTCAGCGTCAGCATACCGCCCGCGCCGATTCTTGACAAGCACCGATATCCTTATCCCCGTCGCCGCGGGCGATCGGCGGTTATATAAGCCGAACATCGGGCCGCCTCCCCGGCCCATCGCCCATGATCCCCGGGGCCAACAACAACTTGTACGAGCAATCTCATGCTTCCTTATCCCGATATCGATCCGGTTATTTTTGAGCTTGGCCCCCTGGCCGTGCGCTGGTACGGCCTGATGTATGTCCTGGGCTTTCTGGCCGCCTATTTTCTGGTCCGTTACCAGGCCCGGCGCTATTCCCATCCCGGCCTGGAAGAGCGATTCGACAATCTTAACCTGGTGCTGATCATCAGCCTGATCCTGGGCAGCCGTCTGGGTTATGTACTGTTTTATAATTTTTCCTACTACCTGCAGCACCCCTTGGAAATCGTCGCCACCTGGCAGGGAGGGATGTCCTTCCACGGCGGGCTGCTGGGGCTGGTTATCGGCGGCTGGCTTTTCTGCCGCTACACGGGGCTCAATTTTCTGCGCTCCGCCGACGCCTACGCCGTAGTGGCTCCCATCGGTCTGGGGCTGGGCCGGCT
>PWOG01000048.1 GCA_003557565.1 Desulfobulbaceae bacterium | reverse complement strand
GGACTTTTCCAGGAGGCCACCGGCGGCGCCGCGGGGTTCAAATTTGTAGGATTCCCCAGCCGTTACTCCCGGCAGAAAAAGCTCCCAGATCCCGGTGCCGCCCAGAGCCCGCATCTGGTGCAGACGGCCATCCCAGAAGTTAAAGTTGCCAATGATGCTGATCCGTCGGGCGTTGGGGGCCCAGACCCGGAAGATGGTGCCGCTGACCCCGTCGATGGTGGTGGGATGAGCCCCCAGTTTGTCGTAAAGCTTGTAATGGGTGCCGTTGTTGATCAGGTAGCGGTCAAATTCACTCAGCTGCGGCCAGAATCGGTAGGGGTCATCGTATTGGTGGGTGGCCCCGTCGGGATAATGGGCCTCCAGGCGATAAGGGAAATATTCCTGGCAACCGGGCAGGGCGATTTCAAAAATTCCCTCATCCCGAATCTTGTACATTTCCCGTCGCTGCTCACCGTCCAGCAGAAAAACCCGGCTGGCGTCGGGTTGAAAGCAGCGCACCACCGCTGCGGGGGGATCGCTGCTGACCATGTTGAAACCAAGCACCTGAAAGGGATCGTGATGGTCGGAATGGATGATTCGCTCAAACTCGGAAAATATGGGGTCGGTCATAATATTTTAACTCAGGTTGAGATTTTAGGGGGGCTCGTCTGTTGACAAATCAGTTCAATCTTTTGTTACCATGCCGACGATCGCGCTGAAACAGTGAGTTGTCAAGCTCAGGCCAGCGTCGGGAATTTCTGGTTGTGTCAACAACATACAAGATTGTATGCCATGATGTTGTAGCACAGGTAAGCAGATGCTGACAAGCATCATGGCGTGCCGGAAGCAAAAAAACTCCCTGCTTTTTGCAATTGATTTTGCTGTCTTATTCATGTAGGTTCGGCACCTGCGGGCCATCAGCCAGGATTTACGTACACGTGATAAGCCCCGCCTGGCAGCTTACCCGGAACGACAGCCCTGCTGAACGTTTTCGGCCTGTTAAATCAGCAGGTTATTGGGCCTGGTGAACGGTTACGAGGCATTGCACCCGTGGACAGTCTACAAGGTCACTTTTTAATCGCTACTCCCCAGATGTCCGACCCCCGTTTCGTCGAAACGGTTATTTATCTTTGCTCCCACGACCAGGAAGGGGCAATGGGTCTGGTCATCAACTGTCCTCTCCAGGATGTCCGGCTGGAGGATATTTTCCGCCATGCCGCAATTCCCCTGTCGGTCTCCTTGCCGGGGCCGGTTTACCAGGGTGGACCGGTGGAAAACAGCCATGTTTTTATCCTCTATTCCGCCGACTATTCGGTTGCCGATCAACTGAGAGTCAGTTCCACCGTTTCCTTGACCAGCGATCCCCGTCTTCTGCACGACTTGGGCGCCGGCCGTGGTCCCGCGTCATACCTGGTGACCCTGGGTTATGCCGGGTGGGGGGCCGGCCAGTTGGAGTCCGAGTTGAGCGTGGATGGCTGGCTGGTCCTGCCCGCAGTCGATGAAATTATCTTTGCCACCCCCGATCAGCATAAATGGCGGCAGGCCGCCCTGGTTCACGGGATTGATATCGGTCTTTTCGGCACCGTCAGCGGTTCGGCCTGACGGTGTTTGGGGTTGCGTAACCGTTCACCAGGGCCAATAAATGTATTGATTTAACGGGCTGTAGACGAATAGCTGTGCCCCTGATGAGGTTTTGCAGCCAAGCGCCGCGTACCCCGTGTACGTTAGCTTGGCTGATCGCCCGAAGGTGGGGTGCGGCTGTTCGTTTACGGGGTTGACAATCCCGGCGGCTGCCGTTATCGGAGCCGGAGCGGGATGAGCGGGTGGCTGCGGCTGCTGTCGCAAGGCATTGATTCCGGCGGCTGTTACGGTAGGACTTTGGCTGAGACTTTTATCCAAGGAGGATCAGGTGAACAATAATCAGAGCGCTGCTCCCAGTTCGAAAAAGAAAAGATCACAGATCAATCCCCCGGTTTTTTATGGCTCGGCCTCGCTGATCCTGGCGTTTGTGCTTTTCGGGACCCTGTTTTCCGAGATCGCCGGCGGGGTTTTTTCCGATGTCCAGAACTGGATTGTTAATACCTTCGGTTGGTATTACCTGCTGGTGGTGGCGGTGTTTCTGGTGTTCAGCATTGGTCTTGCCATCAGTAATTACGGCCAGATTAAGCTCGGGCCTGATCATGCGGATCCCGACTACAGTTATCTGTCCTGGTTTGCCATGCTTTTCAGTGCCGGCATGGGCATCGGTCTGCTGTTTTTCGGGGTTGCGGAGCCGATCATGCATTTCAGTGACCCGCCGGTGGGGGAAGGGGGCACCGTCGAGGCGGCGCGCAAGGCCATGTCGATCACTTTTTTTCACTGGGGGTTGCATGCCTGGGCCATCTATGCCGTGGTCGGGATGTCACTGGCCTATTTCGGGTACCGGCACAATCTGCCGCTGACCATCCGTTCGTCGCTCTATCCGCTTATTGGCGAGCGTATCTATGGTCCCATCGGCAACATGGTCGATATCTTCGCGGTTCTGGGCACCATGTTCGGGGTTGCGACCTCGCTGGGGCTGGGGGTGTTGCAGGTCAACGCCGGACTCTCATACATGTTTGATGTTCCCCAATCGGTGTGGGTACAGGTTGGCCTGATTGCCATTATTACCATTTTTGCCACCGCTTCGGTGGTCGCCGGCCTGGATGCCGGCATCAAGCGCCTGTCGGAATTAAACCTGATCCTGGCCGTAGGGTTGCTGTTGTTTGTCCTGGTCGCGGGGCCGACCCTGTTTTTGCTGCAGACCATGGTACAGAACACCGGGTTGTATCTTAACGAAGTGGTGGGCAAAACCTTTAATCTATACGCTTACGATCCCGGCGGCGCCTGGATTGGCGGCTGGACCCTGTTCTACTGGGGCTGGTGGATTGCCTGGTCGCCGTTTGTGGGCATGTTTATCGCCCGGGTTTCACGCGGTCGCACCATTCGGGAGTTCATTCTGGGGGTGTTGCTGGTGCCGGTGGGCTTCACCTTCATGTGGATGACCTTTTTCGGCGGCACCGCCATCAGTATGGAACTCGGCGAACTGGCCGGCGTTATTTCCGGGGCGGTGTCGGAAAATCCGCCCATTGCGATCTTTGCCATGTTCGAACAGCTGCCCTGGTCCATGCTTGCTTCCGGGGTGGCGACCCTGCTGGTGGTGACCTTCTTTGTCACCTCCTCGGACTCCGGGTCGCTGGTGATCGACATCATCACCTCGGGGGGGCACACCAACCCACCGGTGCATCAGCGTATCTTCTGGGCCGTCACCGAGGGGGTGGTCGCTGCGGTGCTGTTGCTCGCCGGCGGTCTGACCGCCCTGCAGACAGCTTCCATCGCCGGCGCCCTGCCGTTTACTGTGATCATGCTGTTTATCTGTTACGGGTTGTGGAAAGGGCTGCACATGGAAGGTATCAAGCGCCGGGCCCATGAAGCGGTACCCCCCACGCCGCCGGTCTTTTCCACCCGGGTGCAGTGGCAGCAGCGGCTGAAAAAACTGATCAGCCACCCCAAAAAGGAGGAGGTACTCAGCTTTATGACCTCCACCGTTAAACCGGCGCTGGAGAAAGTCGCCCAGGAGATCCGGGTCGCCAATACCAGTGCCGACGCGGAAGTGCGGCAGGAAGATAAAAGTGTGGAGTTGCGGGTGAAACACGGCGAGGAGCCGGATTTTATCTACGGGGTCTACGCCGCCGGCCATCTGAAGCCCACCTTCGCCTTTCCGGAATTCGACGCCGAAGGACCCGACGAAAGCAAACGCTACTACCGGGCCGAGGTTTATCTGGCTGAAGGCAGCCAGCATTACGATATCTGGGGCTATGTCGAGGAGCAGGTGATCGGCGATGTGTTAAGCCAGTATGAAAAGCATATGCATTTTCTTTATCTGGCCCGGTGAAGCAGCCGCCTTTCCGGGGATCGGTTGGTAACTTGATCACGGGGGGCAATTTTAAGCGGTCATGAGGGTACCGCAGGTT